>DATEOV010000149.1:0-16726 GCA_035273645.1 Flavobacterium sp.
CGATTTCAAATGCCTCAGGTGCCTTAATATCTTCCAGATTAATACCTCCAAAAGTAGGCGCCATGATTTTTACCGTTTCAATGAATTTATCCACATCTTTGGTATCCAATTCAATATCAATACTGTCAATATCAGCAAAAATTTTAAACAGCAAGGACTTTCCTTCCATTACAGGTTTAGACGCTTCCGGACCAATGTCTCCCAATCCTAAAACCGCAGTTCCATTTGTAATCACCGCTACCAAATTTCCTTTGGCCGTGTATTTATAGACATTATTGACGTCCCTCGCAATTTCTAAACAAGGCTCAGCTACACCCGGAGAATAGGCCAGCCCTAAATCGCGTTGTGTGGCATAAGGTTTTGTAGGTACTATTTTTATTTTTCCAGGCTGTGGCTCGGCATGATAAATCAAAGCATCCCTTCTTAGTTTTTCTTTACTCATAATGATTACAATTTAATTTCTTAAGGCTGTTTTAGAGTCACATTTTCAATAATTACCGCATAGCCCATACCTACTCCAATACACATAGTACATAAGGCATATCTTTTGTTTTGTTTTTGCAGTTCGATCGCTGCGGTTTGTATCAAGCGAGTACCAGACATGCCTAGTGGGTGTCCGAGCGCGATTGCTCCCCCGTTTGGATTGACTCTTGGATCATTATCTGGAATACCTAAAGCCCTTGTGCAGGCCAATGCCTGGGCTGCAAAAGCTTCATTCAATTCAATAATATCAATCTCTTCTAATTTCATTCCTGCCTTTTTAAGCGCTTTTTGACTGGCTGAGACAGGACCAATACCCATAATTCTAGGCTCAACTCCCACTACTGCCGAAGCAACTATTCTGGCCATAGGCGTCAGGTTAAATTCTTTGACGGCTTTTTCTGAAGCTAGAAAAAGTGATGCCGAACCATCATTAAGTCCCGATGCATTCCCAGCAGTTACACTCCCCGCATCTTTCTTGAAAGCAGCTCTTAAAGCCGCCAATTTTTCAAGAGATGTACTTCCTTTTATAAATTCATCCTTAGAAAATAAAGTCACGTTTCCTTTATTGTCAGTTAATTCTACTGTAATTATCTCTTCGTCAAAACGGCCTTTTTGCTGAGCTGCAAATGCTTTCTGCTGTGAATTAAAAGCAAACAGGTCCTGGTCTTCACGACTTATTTGATACATTTCCACTAAATTTTCAGCCGTAACTCCCATAGCATCCGTGCCAAACATTGCTTCCATTTTGGGATTTACAAAACGCCATCCAAAGCTGGAATCAAACATCTTGGCATCATTACCAAAAGGTTTTGAAGTTTTGGAAATAACCCAAGGACTTCTGGTCATGTGTTCCATACCTCCTGCAATCATAATATCCGCGTCACCTACTTGAATGGCACGAGAAGCATCAATAACTGCCGACATGCCTGAAGCACATAGACGATTGACCGTTTGTGCAGGAACGGTATAAGGCAATCCTGCCAATAAAGAAGCCATACGCGCCACATTTCTATTATCTTCACCCGCTTGATTATGATTCCCAAGAATCACCTCATCAATCATTTCAACAGGAATATTTGGATTTCTTTTCACCAGTTCTTTTATGGTTAACGCCGCCAAATCATCGGCTCTTACAGTCGACAAACTTCCTCCGAAACTTCCAATTGGCGTTCGAATGGCATCTATGATATAGGATTGATTCATATTTTTCTAGTTTAATTTTTCAATAAATTTAGCGCTCGTTTTGGCACGGACTTCTTCCAAAGAACTGCCGGGCATAACTTCAATTAATGTTAATTGACCATCTGCAAAAGAAAAAACAGCCAAGTCCGTAATGACCAAATCTACTACAGCTGAAGCTGTCAATGGCAAAACACATTTGGGTACTATCTTCGATGATCCATCCGGATTGGAATGCGTCATTGTAATAATTAATCTTTTGGCTCCTTTGGCCAAATCCATAGCGCCTCCAACACCCAGCAATGGTTTTCCCGGAACTGCCCAATTGGCCAAATTTGCCAACTCATCCACTTCCAATCCCCCCATTATGGCGGTATCAACGTGTCCTCCACGAATCATTGCAAAGGAATCAGCACTATCAAAATAACTGCTTCCATTGAGTGCTGTAACTGGAATTTTACCCGCATTTACGGGATAATCCATCGCACCGCCTCCATCAGTAGGAACTGGACCAACGCCCAACATTCCATTTTCGGTATGCAGGATAATGCCGTGTTCTTCCGTTATTAAATCGGCTACCAAAGTCGGAATACCAATTCCTAAATTCACTACATCTCCTTTTTTTAACTCTGTCAAAGCTCGTTTGGCCATATTCATTCGGTTCTCATCTACCCGTTTAGAAGTCGATACCGAAGCTGAGCTTCCCAAATCCTCCAGCGTAATTTTGGCTTCAACCAAATAATCCACAAAACAGCCTTGAGTATGAACAAATTCTGGGGCAATCTCACCAATCGGAACAATTTCTTCCACTTCAGCAATAACCAAATCAGCCGCCGTTGCCATGGCTTTATTAAAATTATTTTCAGTCATTCGGTATTGCAGGTTCCCGGCAGTATCAGCTCTCCATGCTCTGATAAAAGCAACATTTCCACGAATTCCTTTGATAAAAACTTGCTCCTCTCCATTGATGATTTTAGTTTCTCTCCCTTCGGCAATCAATGTTCCTGCAGATGTTGGTGTATAAAATCCTCCAATTCCTGCACCACCAGCCCGAATTGCTTCGGCCAAGGTTCCTTGCGGCAAAAGTTCATATTCTACTTGTCCCGTTTGTGCTGCTTTTACAGCATCAGGATTAGAAGTGAAAAATGAGCCAATCATTTTTTTGAGCTGACCGTTTTTTAATAAACGCCCCCCTCCAAGCCCTGCTTCACCGGTATTATTACCTATAAAAGTTAAGTTTTTGGTACCGATCTCGGCCAAAGCATGCATCAGATGAACAGGATTTCCAGTCATCCCAAAACCGCCTTGCAGTAAAGTATCACCTTCTTTCACCATTTTAGCTGCAGTATGTAAATCAATTATAGCTACTTGTTTCATTTTTTTATTTTAAATAATTTTAATGATTGGTTGTCTTTTTTGAATTTCATTCTTATTCAAAACCTCAAAAGGCAATCCCACATAATTCTCCGCAATAGTGGTTACATAAGCATTTGAACATTTAATATAATCGAATTTTGCTTTTTGCAATTGATACGCAAAAGAGCCGTGTTCTTCTTGCTTATGGAATAAAGTTGTCATAAAATTCGAGAAATCCTGTGCTCGCCAGATACGTTTTAGAGCTGTCTCTGAATAAGAATCCAATGTTACACTTGAACCGATTTTGTAAAATTCAGTCAGTCCATCAACTAAATGCTTCACATCGGCAACTGCCAAATTCAGTCCTTTCCCACCCGTTGGAGGAACAATATGTGCGGCATCACCAGCCAAAAAGAGTCGGCCAGATTGCATATTATCTATAAAATAACTGCGCATTGGTGTGATGCTTTTTTCGAATATCGGTCCGCGTTTCAATTCCCAGCCTGGAGTTCCCAGACGTACTGAGAGTTCGTCCCAAATTCGGTCATCAGACCAATTGTCCACAGAATCATCATTATCACATTGTACATACAAACGGCTCACTTTTTCGGAACGGGAACTGCTTAAGGCAAATCCGCGTTCGTGATATGCATAAATCAATTCTTCTGATGAAGGAGCTACATTCGCCAAAATCCCTAACCAACTAAATGGATAAGTCACAGTGAATTCATTGTAAGATCCCTTTGGCATGGTTTTACGGCCTAACCCATGAAAACCATCACATGCAGCCACAAAATCACATTCTAAAATGGCCGCTTCTCCTTGATATTGAAAATGAATACTAGGACGATCTGTATCGAAAGCAACAATTTTAGTTGCAGGAGCTTCAAAAAATAATTGCCCCCCTCCAGTCAACCAAGCATCAGTAAGGTCTTTTACTACTTCCTGTTGTCCATAAATGGTAATATTTCGACCTCCTGTGAGTTCCCCAAAAGGCACTCGAATACGCTCACCATTAAAACTCAAATTAACGCCATGATGTTTTTTTCCTTCTCTTTTCAAACGGTCAGCGAGACCTAAATCCTCTAAGATATCTACAGTATTTTGCTCTAACAATCCTGCACGTACGCGAGATTCGCTATACTCTCTGCTCCGGTGTTCAATAATAACAGATGAAACACCTTGTTTTCTTAACCAATTTGCAAGCGTTAATCCTGCAGGTCCAGCACCAATAATCCCGACCTGTGTTTTTATATTTTTCATGCTTTTTTTTCTTTTGAGGTATTATTTTTTAATTTCTTTAAAAACTTCTTCAGCAGTATGAATAGCATCATTAGCGGCAGGCAAACCACAATACAATGCAGATTGCATGATCACTTCTTTAATCTCATCTTTAGAAACCCCATTATTAAAAGCCGCTTTAATGTGCATTTGCAGCTCTGCTTTGCGATTCAACGCGATTAACATCGCAATGGTAATCAGGCTTCGATTGTGTTTTGACAATCCTGGTCGAGTCCAAATTTCGCCCCAAGCATAATTGGAAATAAAATTTTGAAAATCTCCATTGAAGTCGTTGATATTTCCTGTTGCTTTATCGACATGGACATTACCAAGAACAGTTCTTCTTACGTGCATTCCTTTCTCAAAAGTGTTTTCTCCCACAATAAAATCGATGAGTATTTCAGCATATTGCTCAGGAAGTTCCGTACTCGATAAATGACGTGCATGCACTATTTTTAGTTTTGCGTTTGGAATCTTTTCTACTAATGATTCGGCTTGTCCCACATTAGTAACAGCATCTTCATCACCCGTAATTACAAGTGTTTCCGCAGTTATTTTATGCAAATCATCTCTAAAATCTGTATCTCTCACAGCCGCACAGCTATTGGTATACCCCAAAACATTGTTTTTGACAAAAACAGCTTTAATTTCAGCAATTCTATTTGAATTATTTTCTCTAAAAGCATCCGTAAACCATCGTTCCATTGTCGCATCAGCAATCACTTGCATTCCGCCACTGTGGATCATAGTGATTCTGTCATCCCATGTTGCCGCTGTTCCAATTTTGGAATCGCTATTGCTGATAATCAATTTTAAAATTCTATCCGGATGATGAATTCCCAGCCATTGTCCTATCAATCCGCCCATCGAAAGCCCGCAGAAATACGCTTTCTCAATCTTCAATTTGTCCAATAAGGCAATAACATCATTTCCTAATACATCAATACTATAAGGTTTTAAGGTAGGCTGGCTTCCACCGTGACCTCGCGTATCGTATTGCAACACTCGAACATAAGGCAGCAAAAAGGGAATCAATTCATCCCACATTCCCATATCGGTACCCAAAGAATTGGAGAAAACCAAAACTGGACTGTTTGGTGTTCCAGATAATTTATAATTTGTCTTCATTGTCTTCTTATTTGTATTTTTTTACAACTTGGTCGATTAATTCCAAACTTAACCCAATGGCATTTTTTGGATCAAACAAAGAATCCAAATCGGCTAAATCAATATTCATTTCGAGAAGTGCTCCTTTTAAATGCTTCTTCTCTTGAACGGCCTTTTTACAAGCTTTTTCAATCAATTCATGAGCGTCAGATTTACCTATTTTTTGGGCTAATGCCAAAGCAATATTTTCAGCATAAATTAATCCCTTGGTTAATTCAAGATTAGCTAACATTTGGTTTTTATCAACTTCTAATCCATCGATTAAGGCAATACTTTTATCAATAGAACCAGCTGTCAATTGCATAATTTCAGTTAATACTTCCCATTCCGAATGCCATAAACCTACTGAGCGTTCATGCTCCTGTATCATTCCCGCAAGGAAACTAGCCACCAAATGCGGAACTCTATTGCCATTAGCCAAAATAGCTGCACAAGTGACGGGATTTCGTTTGTGGGGCATTGTACTTGACCCACCTTTACCTTCAGCAGATCCTTCAAAAACTTCTCCAATTTCGGTTTGCATCAATAAAGAAATATCTTTGGCTATTTTTCCTAAACTGCCGATTAAAATTCCCAAAACACTTGCCATTTCGGCTAAATTATCTCGGTGTGAATGCCAAGTAAAAGATGTTTGCAACCCTAATAAACTAGCAAATTCCTTTTGAACTTCAACTGAAATATTAGTATTACCGTTGCCAACTGCTCCACCCAATTGAATAACTAAAGCGCGCTGTTTAACATTTTCTAATCGTTGTTTACTTCTAGAAACAGCCTCGAGCCAACCTGCGGTTTTGAATCCAAAAGTGGTAGGTTTTGCCTGTTGCAAAAGAGTCCTGCCTACCATAATGGTTTGGCGATGCTTTTGGGTCAGTCCTACTAATTGGGTTTCCAAAAAATTAATTTTTGATTCCAACCAAACTATATAATTCTGTATTTGTAAAACCAATGCAGTATCGACTACATCTTGGCTTGTTGCTCCCAAATGAATAAATTTGGCTGCTTCAGCGTCTTTATTTTTTACAATCTGAGTTAATTGTTTTACCAATGGAATAGCTGTATTTCCTCCAAGTGATATACCTTCCTTGATTTTTTCAATATCAATTTCTGAAACCTTGCAGCTGCTTTTAATCGTTTCGGCAATAGCATTCGAAAACAATCCTTTATTGGCTTGCGCCTCAGCCAATGCAGCTTCTACACGCAACATTTGAGTAATCGTTTCCGAATCCGAAAACAACTTCTCTACTTCTTCATCATAAAATAATTGGTTATATAAACTCATAGCTATTGTATTGAAATTACTTAGTATAAAAAGAAAATTAAACAGTGAAAAAAACCGTTTCGTTTTGACCTTGCATATAAATATTAAACTCGTAAAAACCTGCTTTTTTCTCTGCAATAATGGTATTCCTTCTTTCGAATGGAACTCCATTTAGAGTACAATCTCCAGAATTCAACTCATCCTCATCCGAAAAATAAACTCGAGTATAAGAATGAATTAATTGTCCACGCATAAAAATTATTAGAGTAACATAAGGAGCTTGGTTGTTAACTGATTTGGGCTTTATAGTTTCGAATACAAAATGATTTTCTACATCTGTTCCTGTACCAAATCGACCAAAAAACTTCTGTTGCCCGTCATTTTGCCAAAGCTCAATCATAGCATCAGGAATAGAATTTCCTTCACCATCAAAAATTTTTCCTCTTATTGTTATCAAATCCGCATTTTCATCTGAATTGATTATACGGTTGCCAACTAAACTTTTAAAATCATATAAATACTGTTCGGGTGTAAGTCCATAAGCAAAATAAGGCCCAACAGTTTGCGACGGTGTTTGTATCTTATTTGTGTTCATAATATTATCTGTTTTCAAATGGCGTTGCATTGTGTCCTCTTAAAACAATATCAAATCGATATCCTAAAGCAAAATTGGGTTCGGTGATATCCAAATCAAATTTAGAAATCAACAATTCACGGCCTTTGGCTTTTACGGCCTGATAAATAGGATCATAACCCAACAAAGGATCACCAGGAAAATACATTTGAGTAATTAGTCTACTAGAAATTTCATTGCCAAATAATGAAAAATGAATATGATTGGGACGCCAAGCGTTTGGGTGATTTCCCCAAGGATAAGCTCCTGGTTTAATGGTGTAAAATTTATAATTCCCTTCTGAATCTGTCATACAACGTCCAGTTCCTAAAAAATTAGGATCCAAAGGCGCATCATGCTGATCCACTTTATGTACATACCGACCAGCTGAATTGGCTTGCCATATTTCAATCAAGGTATGTGGCATTGGTTGTCCTTTTTCATTCATAACCTTTCCATGAACGACAATACGCTCTCCTAGTGGATCACCGTTCTTGATTGCATTTTTGGTCAAATCATGGTCGAAAGCACCCAAATTAAAATCTTCAAAAAGTGGTCCTGTCTTCTCGGCTAACGATTTTTTCAGGATAATTAATGGCTTGCTTGGTGCACGCAAAATTGTTGATTTATAGTCAGTGTACAAGCGAGAGGGTTGCACTTCTATATCAAAGGAGCTTTCTACAAAATCAGACATATCATTAAATTAAAAAGTTATAAAAAACATATAGGGCAAAATTATCTTAAGAAGCAATTGAAATTTTGCATTATCTGAATACAAACTTGCACAAAAGAAACATTTTCACTTTTTAATTTGAAAAAAAATAGTACTATTGCAACTATACAAAGTAGCATGAAAAAAAATCTCCTCAACTATAAAGGACTCTATGGCGACAATAATCAACATGATTTTAGAAATTATGTTCATCATGAATTATTGGCAACCAGAAGTAAATTATATGACTGGGAGATTAACGAACATATACATACCGATTTGTTCCAAATTTTCATTATAATGACAGGAAAAGGGGTTTTGATTCAAGATAATTTTAGAATAAAATTTCAGAATCCTTGTATATTACTAATACCCACAAATTCTTTTCATGGCTTTGAATATCAAGAAAACACGACTGGAGAAGTGTTTACAATTTCAGAAGAATTCATTGAAACAATCTTCAAAAGCACACCTCTTATGTTACAAGAACTAAGCAAGGCAAAACAATATTTTTTTGAATCAAATTCTGCAGATTTAAAAAACCTAAACTTTCTAAAAGACAAAATAATTAGTGAATTATCAGATAATAATCTATATGAATTAATTTGTCTTCAATCACTTTTTCAATTATTTTTTATCGAGTTATATCGCCTAAATAATGAGTCCGATAATTCAAAAGACTCATCAAGTAATAAAACATTAGGTTATTTTCATTCTTTTAAAAACATGATAAAAAAAACATTACCCGAATCTAAACTTATAAAAGAATATGCAAGTGAACTGCGAATTACACCAGTACATTTGAACAGAATCTGTCAAACATTAGTACAAAAATCAGCTTTACAAGTTGTTCAGGACTACTCTCTTACTGAAGCAAAAAAATATCTTTTATACACTTCTTATTCTATTTCTGAGATAGCCTATCTTCTACAATTTAAGGATCCTGCTTATTTCTCAAGGTTATTTAAAAAACAAACAGGCTTTTCTCCCAATACATTTAGAATAAACAATTCTCCCAAGGATCGCATTTAATGAAAAACTCAAATACAATTGCAACATTACCCAATTGTACTAATAAAACACTTCCTCATTTTTACCTTCTATTTTAATCTCGTCATTTAAAATATTTTATAAGAAACATAGAATTGAACTTGAATTCCCTAAATAGTATAGATACCTAGCTGTAATTATATCTATAAAAAATGCAGGATAAAATATAGTATATACTAAATTTATCCTGCATTTTTAAGTTCAATAAAGCGATCTGATTTTTAAATAATTGCTTACAATTTATATGTAAATGTCAAAAAGTAAGCTCTTTGCTGTATTGCTAGTACTGGGTGAACAGCATTTGGATTAGCAGCTATTACATCTTGAGTCACATTATTTGGATTAAAAACTTGTACAATATCACCCGGTGGCAAAGATGTCATGATACCAAATGTATTTGTCAAGTTATTAACGTTTAATGCTACTTTTAATCTCGAAGTAACATCATATCCAACACCTAGATCAAGCTGTGCAAAACCCGGGATAGAATAAGCGTTTGGTATATTTGCCTGACGTTCTCCTAAATAACTGCAATTTAACAAAGCATAGAATCTATTGGTATGAAAAGAAGGTGTTAATCTAAGAATTACATTAGGATTATTTTCAGCTTCATTACCGCTATAATCAATTAAAACATCATCAGCCTGTCCGTTACCTTTAGTATTCCAAACCTTCCAATCTTTCAATTCTGCTTTTTGAAATGTTGCTCCTCCTGTCAAAGAAACATTGTTTAAAATATCCCAATTTAATTCTAGTTCTACTCCTACAGTTTGAACTGAATTAAATAATGTAGGAGTGAAATAAAACTGATTATTTAAATCCGTTGCCATGGTAGTTGAACTAACATTTTCCAACGTACTTATAAATGGAGTTATTTCCGCCTTTAATTTTTGTCCTTTAAATTTGTATGCAGCTTCCAATTGAGTTACAACCTGATTTACTGGATCAATATTATCAATTGTTATCTGGTCGGTATATGCTCTATAGAAACGTAAATCTGGTGCTTTTTCTCCTCTGGAATAACGTATATAAACAGAATTCTCAGCATTGAAACTGTAGTTAAGACCTCCAGAAATTGAAAATCCTGAAATATTCTTATCGAACTTATTAATACTTCCTCCTAAATCTTGACTGAAATTGTCATAAACCGTAAGAATATTACCATCTAGACCTCCACCTGCTGATCTGGGAAAGTTTGGAACAGATTTGTCAACAACACCGGTAATATTTGATGTTTCAAGACGAAAGCCCCAATCAAAATTTAATTTATCATCTAACATAGAAATATTGTTTCCTAAGAAAAAAGCCAATTGACTAATATCGGCATCAAAATCTGAATAACCAAAACTTCCTCCCAATTTCATATAGCCTTGTGGATCGTTCATTTGAAATGTTTGTCCCGTAACTGCTGCAAAGGAAACATCTAAAGGCATTGGTTTATCTTGGATCAATGAAAGGGAAAGCGTAGGAGCTTGCATAGCCGTCTCATCAATTTTAGATTTTGAATAAAATACTCCTGCATTAACAGATATCTTATCCCATTTTTTACCAACATTGAATTGGTTCATGATCTCATTTAACGAAGAGTTAAGATAATTAGATCCACTATACAAAAGTGAAGTATTTCCAGCAGGAACATTAGAATTTAAAACTTTATACCCAAATTCATAAGGGCTTATTGGAGATTGTTCTACCTGCGCAACAACCTGATTTGTCTGCATGTTTGTAAATGTATAAACTCCAGGCAGATTAACAGAACCTGGACCACCAACTCCTCCAGAAAAATAATAGGTAGAACCATCAGTAAGTCCAGTAAAACTTGTAGCCGAATTGGTTTGTGCATTCACGTTTTTATCACTGTATTTAAAATTATTCCCTATCGTCCAATTATTTTTTAATTTATGATTTAAATTAAAACCAATACTAAAATCCTTAGCAGTGGTTAATTTTTTAGGATCAAAATTGAAGGTACCTCCTCTACCATCCGGTACTGCAACAGAACCTGCAGGAAGGAGATAGGAATCATTAATATTAACACCCGGGGCTAAAGTTATTTCGTCGAAACCTTGAGCCATAGTAACCATATTTTGTCCGTTACGGTCATTTAAATATTTAGCAAAAACACGGATAGAAGATCCTTCACCATATTGCTTTGTAATATTTCCAGTTATTTGCCCACCTTTATTAAGCGGGTATCCTGGATATTTAGCTCCATCTGCATTGCGGTAAAAACCACCTATATTGTAAAAAAGCTTGTCATTAATTTTGCTTCCATAACTCAAATCAGTTCTAAAAAAGGGGTTCTTCCCATTCCCTTCAAGCCCCGATTTTACACTTACAGAATTCATTCCCTCGGAACCATCTTTTGACAAAAAATTAAAAATACCACCTGGTGCATTTACACTTGTTATAGATGCTGTTCCACCACGAACACCTTCAAGCCTTTTAGTTGTTGCATCATTTCTAAAAAATAAATCAGATGTCAAATCTCCATCAGAAATTGCTGTCACAGGTAAACCATCTTCTTGAAGAGACACATAATAATACCCATTATTAGCCGTTGATATCGATGAATTTGAATTAGCCGAAATACCTCTGGCATATACCGTATTACGTGTTTCACCACTGGATGAGTTAACATAGACTCCGGGTACATTTTTAATCAAGTCAGCGGCACTAACCGGAGCTAACTTTACCAACTCTTTTGCATTCACAGTAGAAATAGCTACTGAAGATTTCATTTTGCTACGGGGATCAAAAACCCCTGTAACAATAACCTCATCTAGCTCAGATTGGTCTTCTTCCAATATCACTTTTAAAAGAGATTTTTGTGGCACTTCAAATGATATGGATTTCGATTTAAATCCTATATAACTAGCGGTTAGCTCATAATTTCCAGCTTTGACCCCTTCGATTATAAAAGAGCCATCTACATCAGTGGTAGTACCTTTTAATGACCCACCCAAAGTAATAGAAACACCGGGTAATGCCATTCCATTTGCTTCAGTAATTTTTCCAGATATTTTGTGTTCTTGAGCAATAGCATGACTAGTCAAAAAAAGACAAAATACAAACATCGATAATCTAAATAATAGCTTCATAATTTGGTTAAATAGTTTTGGTTAAATTCTTAGTTTAATGATAATAACAAAAAAATTTTACAGAAAAAAAATGATATGTATAATTTTATTGCTTCAAAAATACCATATTAACAAGTCTTTAGTTAATCCAACATCACTTAAAAACATTCAAAATCAATCGTTTTTACTTTTAACTACAAATCAAAAATAACCTTATGAAATGTTTACTGCTACTATTTTAAAAAATCACACAATATCAATTCGAGAAATCTTAATAAAATTAAATTCTTACGATTAGTTACGTTAAAACACAAACAGAAACAATTTACCTCTACTTGCACAACTACATAACAACATCTATTGATAAGAATGTTCTTGGAGTTGATTATTTAAATCCAGTTCAACACTGGACATGCTAACTTAGAAATAACTAAAAATTAAAAACAAATACTACTTGGAAATATTTTCTAATTTTTCCAAATCTTCCAAAAAATAGTTCAACAATTGTTCAGACGAGGTTCCTTGACCAAACAAATCAAAAAAACACCTCATTGAGCTGCACAAAAAGTATCTAACTTTTTGAAAGCTGTGTTATTTTACAAGTTTTTTCTCTTATAAAATCACTTTTTTTCAAAGAATCGATTTATTATCTCTTGATTCATACTGCAAAGGCAGAGATTGTTAGCATTTTAAAGTACTACCACGGGCTTTGAATGCCTAACAACGCCCCAAAACGCCACTTCTAGGCAACGAAAAAGACTGCGTCATAGCTTAGCTCTCTACTAAAAAACCAAGAATAGGAGGTGCTAAAATGAACGATAATATAACTAAAGATGATTTAAAGCAATTTGGTCTATTGCTTGTGGAGCAGTTCAAACAAATTATAGAGAACAACAAAAATAAAGAAGAAGCTGGCTTAAATCCAGAATGGCTTAAAAGCCTTGTTGTCAGGAAATTGATGAATATGTCTGCTGCATCGTTACAGAATTTACGGATAACAGGAAAAGTGCGCTTCAAAAAAGTTTTAGGATCTTATTATTATAACAAATCAGATTTAATGAATCTGTTCAACGATACAGAATAATATGAAACTGAAAAAGCTTTATAAGTACCTCTCAATTTTGGAAGAGGATCAAAGGCTTAATGTTTGGCATTTTGCACTTTTGAGTGCAATTCTTTGTCTCGCCTATAGACAAGGACACACAAGCATCATCAAAGTGAGCCGTAGCAAAATAATGTCCCTTTCACATATCAGTACACTACCAACTTACCATAAATACTTTAAGGAGTTACAACTAATGGGCTATATTTATTACCGGCCATCCTACCATCCAGGCTATCGAAGCGAAGTGCAAATAACAATAAAGCCAAACAAAAAGCAGTAAGACTTTCTCTGAATTGATATGCAATCAAAATTTCTATATCATAATCATAGTAAATTGCAAAATTTTGTCGTCTGAGAATTGGACTTGATACCTTTTCTGCCACAGAAAGTTAAGGCGAATTTTGTTTAAAAACCCTTAAAAAAGTTAGAAAAAACATATTAAATTAGATAATGCCTCACAGCAGGTTCATATCTCTAGCTTTTAACCAGATGAAAAATACTAGAAAAAAATACAGCATCGACTTTAAAATCTGGGCCGTCAAGACCAGCTTGGATTATAAAAGCGTCCTGCGTGCCGCCGATAAGCTGCGGATCAACAAAAACAGCCTACAGCACTGGAAAAATCTCTTCTGGAACGGAAAACTTACCCTGCAGAAAACAGTGGGTTCGGATTCAGACAGAAAAGAAATTACAGGACTTCGAAAGGAAATCAAAAACATCAGAATGGAGCGGGATATTTTAAAAGTTGGAGCTCGGCTCGTGAATCAGAACAGACGGGCTATATACCAGTTTATCCGGGAAAATACCTCTAAATTTCCAGTTGTGAAAATGTGTCGGATTTTCCATGTGGACTCCAGTTGTTATTACAAATGGCTTAAAGGACTGCCCGCCAGCAGAGCAGAACGCAGAATTTTTATAACATCTGAAATTTCAAGAATTTACCACTGGAGCCAGGGCAGATACGGAAGCCCTAGAATTACCAGAGAATTGGCTGCACAAGGCATTAAAGTATGCTGTTCCCTTGTCAGAAAGATAATGGCGGAACAGCAGCTACGCTGGATTACAAAATTAAAATTTAAAAGAACCACACTCTCCTCCCCCAAATATCCTGTGGCGGAAAATTTATTAAATCAGGATTTTAAACCAGCCAGCCAGAACCAAGCATGGGTCTCAGACATCACCTATATCAGGACTGCGGAAGGTTGGGCATATCTCACCACTGTTATAGACTTATTTGACAGGAAAGTTATAGGCTGGTCATTAAGCGAGACAATGAAGGCAATGGATACCAGCATTGCCTCTTTTAGAAAAGCCCTGCTGAATCGTCCTTTAGTTTCAGACCGGAAATTAATCTTTCATTCTGACAGAGGAATACAGTATGCCTGTAAAAAGTTCACCTGTATATTATCAAAAAACAGCCAAATCCTACAGAGTATGAGCCGGAAAGGAAACTGCTACGACAATGCTGTCGCCGAGAGTTTTTTCAAGACGCTTAAAACAGAACTGGTAAACCGGCATAAATATAAAAACAGAAAACAAGCCAGAAAGTCAATTCATGACTATATTGAAAATTTCTACAATACAGTGAGAAGACATTCCGCTCTTGGAAATTTAACAATGGAAGAATTCCATGATCAGGTTTACTTTCGACAATAGATTATAAATATTTACAAAATTTTATATAATTAAATTCTTTTAAAAAAAACTCCAAAATTAAATGACTTCACAACTGCCAAATTTTTTCTATAAAAAATTAAGGCTATCGATATCTAAAATGTACCATCGATAAATTTTGATGTGAATGCAATTAATCACGTTCATTAAGGAAAGCTAAAACGTGATATTACGGTAAAGCTCAAAGTCATACCACAAAGTTTTAATCTTTAAAAGTATTAATTGTTTGCTATGTTTAGATTTTTAAAAAATCAGCACATTAAGTTAGAAATTGTTGTGTTGTTTTTTGCGGTTTTAGTCTTAAAAAATTGAAGGATATTTTTTTTTAAAGTATCTGTTTCTCCTCAAAGGCAGAAATTATTTAGCATTCTAAAATGCTAAACACGGACTTTGAATGCCTTGCAACGTCTCTATATGCCACTTTTAATCTGCGAAAAAGATTTCGGTATAGCTTAGTCATCATAAAGAATAGGAGGGACAAAGATGGAAGATAATATAACTAAAGATGATTTAAGGCAGTTTGGCATATTGCTAGTGGAGCAGTTTAAACAAATCATTGAGAACAACCAGGCTAAAGAAGTGGACGGCTTAAATCCAGAATGGCTTAAAAGTCGTGTTGTCAGGAAACTGATGGATATGTCTGCCGCATCGTTACAGAATCTTAGGATAACGGGGAAAGTACGTTTCAAAAAAGTTTTAGGATCTTATTATTATAGCAAATCAGATTTGATGACTCTGTTTAATGATGAAAACTAATATGAAACTGCAAAAACTTTCAAAATACCTTTCCATTTTAGAGGAGGATACCAGACTTAATGTTTGGCATTTCGCTCTTTTAAGCGCAATTCTTTTTCTCGGTTATAGACAGGGACAAGCGAAGATAATTAAAGTAAGCCGTAGCAAAATAATGTCGCTTTCACATGTCAGAACCTTACCGACCTATCACAAATACTTTAAGGAGTTACAGAATATGGGGTATATAAATTACCGGCCATCCTATCATCCCGGATATCGAAGTGAAGTCGAAATAACAATAAAACCTTACAAACAGTAGTGAGTTTTTTTTTAAGATTAATACTATGACAATAAAAGAAAAATGAGTTGTAAAAGCCAAGTGTTGTTATTTGCTATACTTGATAAAACTAATATTATTGCTACCATTAGTACTATTATAATAATGTTGTTTGGATCTGCATAATTAGCATGCCATCCCAATTCCTTTGGTTTTCTTGGAAAGTAAGATCTTTTATCTTTCGGACTATAATAAAACATTCCCCAAATCCAGTTCTTTGGGTCAATTTCCCACTCATTTTTAGTTTCTTCGCTGGGTTCATTGTAGTCTTTCATAATCCTTAATTTAGAGTACAAGTAAAGTTAGCTTAAATATTTTACTTTACGAATAGTCTATTTTTTGACAGATTATATTTCAGTTGAATAAATAATGGTAATCAACGACATCAAGAAAGTACATTAAAACGTTATAAAAAATTAAAAAATGAACTTTGATTAATGGACTTTAAAAATGAACTTAAAATTTCACTTCAAGGTAAAAAAAATAAAAACGAAAATGAAAAATATTTTAGTTCATCAAAACGAACGTTTTAAACAACTTATTTTAGGATAAAAAAAATACACAGAAAAAACGATTCCAGCATACGCAGTTATTCGTGTTATAATGATCCTATTAGTTTACTCAATTTTAGTATTAGGAATAGTGGCAATGATTATAAACAATTAATTAATAACCATTATAAATAATAAATTAATT
>DATEOV010000150.1:0-6133 GCA_035273645.1 Flavobacterium sp.
CGAACAATATCTATTGAAGAATAAAGAATACAGTTATGGGTTTGTTATCAAACCTAAAAAGAAGTAAAAAAATAAAATTTCACTCCTATTTTATAAATTATAAATAGGAGTGAAATAAATTGGGATGAAAGAAAGGATGACGATAAAATTAATTATTATGAAAGAAAGATTAGAATTCTGTTTAAATAAAAAACGGGTGTTTACATTGTTTTTTATGTTTGGTGTTATTAGTTTATGGGCACAAAAAGTTACAATACCTATCGCAACCAATAGCAATATGATCTTGTTGCAAACAGATGATAATAATCGTTTGATGACAGTCTATTTTGGGAAACCTCTGGCAAATACTGGTGAATATCTAGCAGTTTCTGGAGCTTATAATTTCAAAGATGAAAATGCAGGAATTTACAATGGAGCCTATACTCCGGGAGGAACTTGGAACCTTTCTGAACCAGCTATTCAAGTAAAACATGCAGATGGGAATCCATCTTTGGAACTTAAATATGTAAGTCATAAAACAGAAAAGGGAGATGCAAATTCTTCCATTACAAGTATCGTTCTAAAAGATCCCGTTTACCCATTTGAGGTAACTTTGTTTTATAAAATTTGGGCAAAGGAGAATGTAATTGAACAATGGACGGAAATAAAACATAATGAAAAGAAGGCGGTTCTGTTGCAGAAATTTGCTTCAGCCAATTTATATTTCACTAATAAGGATTTCTATTTGACTAGTTTTCAAGGGCAGTATTTAAAAGAAATGCAGCCTATTGAGTCAAAACTTTTACAGGGGATTAGAACAGTCGATTCTAAACTGGGGACAAGAGCAATGTTACTTCAAAATCCTAATTTTATTTTATCTTTTGGAAAACCTGCTTCAGATACTGATGGTACAGTTATGTTAGGGCAATTGGCTTGGAGCAGTAATTTTAAATTAGATTTTGAAATTGATTCGTCAAAAAATCTTCGTCTTATTGCAGGGGTTAATCCATATGCTTCTGAATATCTTTTGCCTGCGAACCAAGTTTTTAAAACACCATCTCTGATATATGCTTTATCTAATAATGGAACTGGTGAGGCCAGCAGAAATCTTCATGACTGGGCAAGAAAATATAGAGTTTTAGATGGCGAGGGAGAACGTCTTACATTGTTGAATAATTGGGAAGCGACTTATTTTGATTTTGATGAAAACAAAATTGCCGGTTTGTTTAAAGATGCTAAAGATATTGGAGTAGATATGTTTTTATTAGATGATGGATGGTTTGGAAATAAATATCCTAGAAATGATGATAAAGCGGGGCTTGGTGACTGGAAAGAGAATGCAAAGAAATTACCTCATGGATTAGGCTATTTAGTGAAAGAAGCCAAAAAAGAAGGAATTAAATTTGGAATTTGGATTGAACCTGAAATGGTAAATCCTAAAAGCGAATTATATGAAAAGCACTTAGACTGGGTAATTCGACAACCAGAAAGATCTGAAGTGTATTATAGAAACCAGTTAGTGCTTGATTTGTCAAATCCGGAAGTACAGGATTTTGTGTTTGGAATTGTAGACGACCTTTTTGTAAAAAATCCGGAATTGGCATTTATAAAATGGGATTGTAATGCCGTAATTTATAATGCATACTCAGCCTATCTTAATAAAAAAGGCATTCCGCAATCTAATTTATATGTTGATTATGTAAGAGGTTTGTATAAAGTACTAGAGAGAATCCGTGCTAAATATCCTAAAGTTCCTATGATGTTATGCTCTGGTGGTGGTGGACGTGGTGATTATGAAATGTTGAAATACTTTACGGAATTCTGGCCAAGTGATGATACCGAGCCGATTGAAAGAATATTTATGCAATGGGATTATTCTTATTTCTTTCCTTCTATCACAACGGATAATCATGTGACTGATTGGGGAAAACAACCTTTAAAATTCAGAATTGATGTTGCTAGCATGGGTAAGCTGGGATTTGATATTGTAGTGAGTCATTTAAATGACAAGGATAAATTGTTTTGCAAAGAAGCAATAAAAAATTATAATTCATTCAAAGATGTTGTTTGGCATGGTGATCTGTATCGTTTAGTGAACCCTCATGAAAATGATATTTCGGCATTAATGTATGTTAATAAAGACAAAAGCAAAGCGGTTGTCTTTAATTATTTGGTTAACAATCGATTTATGTTAACAGCAACGCCACTTCCGGTAGTTTTGAAAGGATTGGATCCAAATAAAAAATATGCAATAAAAGAATTGAATGTATATCCAGGAACTAGTTCGACGATGCCTTCTGAAAATGTTTTTTCAGGTGATTTTCTTATGAAGGTTGGTGTTAATCCGAACGTAAATTTGTTGAGAACTAGTGTGGTACTTGAAATAACAGAAGTGAAATAACGCTGTGAAAAAAATAAACGGGTACACTTTTAAAAAAGAAACCTCGAATGATAAGCATTCGAGGTTTCTTTTTAAAATCAAAAACTGGTAGGTACTGGTATGTATGGTTTGGATTTTATTCTACATTTGGATTTCAAATTTCATAATAAAACAATGGAAATAAAACGCAATTCACAAATTAAAACCACTTCTGTAAAGGAATTGTTTGGTTTAATGCCAGATGGAGAGGAGATATACTCTTACGAATTATCCAACAAAAATGGTATGAAGTTAAAGGTAATCACATATGGGGCAACAATAACCGAATTGAAAATGCCTTTGAAAAATGGCGAAACAGTTGATGTTGTTTTGGGCTTTGATGCTTTAGAGTCTTATATACAGTCATTTAATCTGGTAAGCCCTCCTTATTTGGGTACTACGGTAGGAAGATATGCTGGTAGAATTCATAACAGTGCTTTTAATTTGAATGGACAAAAGATTGTTTTGAATAAAAACAACAATGACAACTCCTTACATGGTGGTATTATTGGATTTAGTCAAAAAATTTGGACAGTCAAGAAAGTACATTCAGGTAAGAAATCGGCAATAACCCTAACCTATTCCAGCCCGTCAGGAGAAGAGAATTATCCTGGAGAATTAACGGTTGAACTGACTTATACACTATCAGAAAAAAATGAATTAGTTATTCAATATAGTGCCAAAGCTACAGCGGATACTGTTGTGAATTTGACACATCACAGTTATTTTAATCTGGACGGTCATTCATCTAGTGTGACAGACCAAGAATTAATAGTAAATACCCACCGAATGCTGGAAACCAATTCAGACAATATTCCAACTGGTAGGTTTTTAGAACTGGAAAACACCGCCTTTGATTTTTTTACGCCAAAAAAATGTCCTTCCAAAATAGATAACACTTTTGTAATGGAGAGAAAGGATGAATTTGCTGCGTCACTTTTTAATAAAAACAATAATTTAAAAATGACAGTGTATACCGACCAGCCCGGAGTCCATATCTATGTTGGAGGAAATTGTTTTAATACGGTAAAAGGAAAAGAAAATGCCGATTATCATCCATTAAGTGGGATTTGTTTTGAAACACAAAACTTCCCAGATGCACCTAATCACGAACATTTTCCTAGTGCTATTATAAAAAAGGGAGAGAAATATTCTCATAACACGAGTTATAAGTTCCAATCATTTTAAAAATATAATTATAATGAAAAAAGTATTTTGTTCATTGGTAATTATTGTGGCATTGGTTTTTTCATGTTGTACTACCAATAAGGTAACAGAGGCAGCCAAAGAAAATTCTTTTGCCAAAGGGGCTGATGTGGGTTGGTTACCACAAATGGAAGCCACTGGATATCAATTCTATGATGCCGACGGTAGCAAAAAAGATTGTTTGCAATTGTTGAAAGACCGTGGTATGAATACTATTAGACTACGCGTTTGGGTAAATCCTTCGAATGATAAGGCAAGTGGACATTGCAGCAAGGAAGAAACGGTAGCAATGGCAATTCGCGCGCAAAAAATGGGAATGCGAATCATGATTGACTTTCATTACAGTGATTCTTGGGCGGATCCCGGAAAGCAAAATAAACCAGCGGCATGGAAAAACCATACTTTTTCAGAATTGCTGAATGATGTTTATTTCCACACAACAGATGTTCTGAAAGCTTTGAAATCAGTAGGGATTACACCGGAATGGGTACAGGTTGGGAATGAAATTCCAGGGGGTATGTTATGGCCGGAAGGGAGTACGGACAACTTCGGTCAATTGTCACAACTACTGAATAAAGGCTATGAAGCAACCAAAGCCATAGATCGTAAAATCAAAGTGATTGTTCACTTAGACGAAGGAAATAATAGTAAAAAGTTCAGATGGTTTTTTGATAATGCCAAAGCAAATAATGTGAAGTATGATGTGATTGGATTGTCATATTACCCATTTTGGATTAAAACTGATTATAAAGAAAACATTGCCGATTTGGCTAATAATCTAAATGACATGGCCGCCAGATACGACAAAGAAGTGATGGTCGTTGAGGTTGGTGGTATTGATACTTTGGAACAAAACACGTACGACATGCTACTAGCTGTTATAAAAGCAGTAAAAGCAGTGCCAAATAACAAGGGATTAGGCGTGATTTATTGGGAGCCTCAAGGCGCAAAATCATGGAGTCATTATGAATTGAGTGCTTGGAGATCAGATGGGAAACCGTCAATGGCTTTGGATGCGTTTAAAAAATAGTGAAGGAATAAAAGGGAAAATGATTTATAATTATATAGGTTTAAAAATGAAGAAATTAATAGGTAGTCTTGTTGTTTTTTTAGGATTTACACAAATAGCTTTGTCTCAAACACGAGAGGTTAAAGTCTTGGATGCCAATTGGAAATTTCAAAAAGGTGATTTTGAAGAGGCAACTAAAGTAAATTTTAATGATTCGAAATGGGAATCCGTTACCGTTCCACATGATTGGGCAATTTACGGGCCTTTTGATAAAAATGTAGATATACAGAAAGTTGCTATTGTTCAAAACGGAGAAAAAGTTGCTACCGAAAAAACTGGGCGCACAGGAGCTTTACCTCATATTGGGACAGCGTGGTATCGCAATAAATTTACACTGCCTAAAGATTCAAAAGGGAAAAAAATAATTTTACTTTTTGAAGGTGCAATGAGCGAACCTCAAGTGTATTTAAACGGAAAAAAAGTTGGAGAATGGGCGTATGGCTATAGTTATTTTTACTTTGATGTTTCCCAATTTATACAAGAAGGGGAGAACACATTATCAGTAAAATTAACCAACAAAGAATTTGCTTCACGCTGGTATCCTGGTGCTGGTTTATATCGAAAAGTAAGTGTTATTATAAAAAATAACGAAAGCATTGACCAATGGGGGCAGTTTGTAACGACTCCTTTTATAAGTGCAGAAGTTGCCAAAGTTAATATCAAGACAAAAGCTTCTGGAGAAAACAGCCGTTTAGTTACCACTATTTTTGATGCTGAAGGAAAGAAACTAAATTCAGAGGAATCGACTTTGCAATTCGGAAAAGAGTTCGATCAAAATATAAAAGTAGAAAAGCCAAAATTATGGAGTCCTGAAACCCCTTATCTGTATAAAGCGGTTTCCCAATTGTATGTTGGAAAAGAACTGAAAGACGAGATTTCAACACGTTTTGGAATTCGAGAAATAAAATACGAGGCCAATAAAGGTTTTAGTCTTAATGGAAAGATAACCAAATTTAAAGGAGTTTGTCTTCACCATGATCTAGGTCCCCTAGGAGCTGCAGTAAATAAAGCCGCGTTGCGCAGACAAATGGAGATTTTGAAAGATCTCGGTTGTAATGCAATACGCAGTTCACACAATATGCCTTCTTTCGAACAGCTTGAACTGGCGGATGAAATGGGTTTTATGTTTCTAGCGGAGAGTTTTGATGAATGGGCAAAGCCAAAAGTAGATAATGGCTATCATCGTTTTTTTGAGGAGTATGCCGAAAAAGACATCGTGAGTTTAGTACAGGCAACAAGAAATCATCCTTCTATTGTGATGTGGAGTTCTGGGAATGAAGTGCCGGATCAATGGGGAGAAGCGGGTGTAAAACGTGCCAAATGGCTGCAGGAAATATTTCATAGAGAAGACCCAACACGTCCAGTAACTGTTGGTATGGATCAGGTAAAAGCTACTATGGAATCTGGTTTTGGAGCGTTGCTCGATATTCCAGGATTGAATTACCGTGTGCATTTATATG
>DATEOV010000151.1:0-4013 GCA_035273645.1 Flavobacterium sp.
GGATACATTTTCTTCTGTAACAGTACCATCTATAGAAGTCTCAGAATTAACAGGATTTGAAAAAGCTAAATTCCATTGTTGCAAATTTTCGAGCGTAAAGTGCCAGCGTATGGGAACGTGTTCTAATTCCTGCGAAACTCCTGCAATTATTTCAAAAGGTATTTTTTCTCTAGTGCCATCGTAAGTAGTAAACTGAGTTCCAATATTCATTAAAGTCAAGGCCCAATTCACATCATTTTTTTCGTCGATATATACCATTCCTAAATCTACGGCTGCCCCAAAGGAATTATAGCTTTCTAGTGTAGATTCAATCAGTTTAGCATTGGCTCCCAAATGAATATCAGTGTAAGGAATGTTATATGCATATCCCAAAGAAAGAGCAATTTCACTTCCCGTAAATGTACTCGTGGGCAAGCCATTTTCATCATATCCATCAAATTTTCCATAATTTATGTAATTGATTCCCGCTTGAAATGTTTGCAAATGTTGATCGTAAGTATAGGCGTAAGAAGCCGTTCCATAAGTCACTTCTTGATAGTAATTTCCATAATTTAATGACAAATGATTGTCCATTTCTTCATTAATGGAAGCAGGATTAAAAAGGGCTTGATTAACATCTTCGTCATAAATGGTAATAACTTTTCCACCTAATGCCGCTTGTCTTGGTGAGGTAATCAAGTTTAAAAACTCATAAGTGTACTTGCCTCCTATTTGTCCGTAAGTAACAGAACAGATTAAGAGCAAAAAGTAGAAAATACGTTTTTGGGACATACAGTATTTGAAAAGTCAAAATTTAAAAATTCCAAGCGTCAAACTTACGAAAATTAAACAGAAAAAGAATCAAAAAACAAATTCCAAATTCCAATAGTTCCTAGTTAATCTAGTATTGGAATTTGGAATTTAAATATTGAAATTTAAATATTCAGTAGTGAAATTTATTTCAAATCTTTTGCGTTTTTAACTTTGTCCTTGGTTATTGCCAATTCCAAAACTTCACTCATTTCTTTCACATAATGAAAGGTAAGACCTTCTAAATATTCAGCTTTGATTTCATCAATATCACTTTTGTTTTCATGACATAAGATGATTTCTTTGATATTAGCTCTTTTGGCTGCCAATATTTTTTCTTTGATACCACCAACAGGCAATACCTTTCCTCTCAAAGTAATTTCCCCTGTCATTGCTAGATTTTTCTTCACTCTTTTTTGAGTAAATAAAGAAACTAATGAAGTTAACATTGCAATACCTGCGCTAGGCCCATCTTTAGGAGTAGCTCCTTCTGGTACGTGCAAATGAATATTGTATTTCGCAAGTATTTCTGGATTCAACCCCATTAATTCAGCATTGGCTTTGATGTATTCTAAAGCAATTGTTGCCGATTCTTTCATTACTGTTCCTAAATTACCAGTAATGGTCATCATTCCTTTTCCTGGAGAAACTAAGGACTCTATAAAAAGAATGTCACCACCAACACTTGTCCAGGCCAAACCTGTTACAACACCCGCAACTTCATTGTTTTCGTATTTATCTCTTTCTAATCTAGGTACTCCAAGTACTTTAATAATATCTTCGTCAGTTACCTTTTTATTGTATTCCTCATCCATAGCAACCGATTTGGCAGCATTACGAACGATTTGTGCAATTTTATTTTCCAATCCACGAACACCAGATTCACGAGTATAGCCTTCCACAATTTTTTCCAATTGTTTTTTTCCAATAGTCAGATCTTTAGCTTTCAATCCGTGTGCTGCCAATTGTTTTGAAAACAAATGCTTCTTAGCAATTTCTACTTTCTCTTCAATTGTATAACCGGACATTTTAATAACTTCCATTCTGTCTACCAAAGCTGGTTGAATAGCCGCCATATTATTTGAAGTAGCGATGAACATTACTTTAGATAAATCATACCCCATTTCGAGGAAATTATCATAAAAAGCATTGTTTTGTTCTGGATCCAAAACTTCTAATAATGCCGAAGATGGATCTCCATTATGGCTAGAAGATAGTTTATCTATTTCATCCAAAACAAACACTGGATTTGATGTTCCAGCTTTCTTTAAACTTTGAATGATTCGTCCCGGCATAGCTCCAATGTAGGTTTTTCTATGACCGCGAATTTCAGCTTCATCACGTAATCCTCCTAACGAGATACGAACATATTCTCTTCCCAAAGCCTCTGCAACAGATCTACCTATCGATGTTTTTCCAACTCCCGGAGGTCCTGTTAAACAAATAATTGGAGACTTCATGTCATTTCTTAATTTAAGCACGGCTAAATGCTCAATCATTCTTTTTTTGACATCTTCCAGACCAAAGTGATCTTTGTCTAATATTTTTTGGGCATGCTTTAAATCAAAATTATCTTTCGAGAATTCACCCCAAGGCAAATCCAAAAACATTTCCAAATAATTCCTTTGGATTCCAAAATCTGGTGCTTGAGGATTCATTCTTCGCATTTTAGACAATTCTTTTTCGAAATGTTTTAGCGTTTTATCATCCCATTTTTTGCTTTTGGCTTTCACGCTCATTTCGTCCATTTCTTCCTCCTGAGAAACGCCTCCCAATTCTTCTTGGATGGTTTTCATTTGCTGATGCAAGAAATATTCTCTTTGTTGTTGATCTAAGTCAAAACGAACTTTGGATTGAATATCGTTCTTCAATTCTAGTTTTTGTAACTCAACATTCATGAAACGAAGCGTTTCCAAGGCACGCTCTTTCAATCCGTTTATCGATAATAAATCTTGTTTTTCTTTTACAGATAAATTCATATTAGAAGAAACAAAATTGATCAAAAACGAAGGACTTCCTATGTTTTTAATAGCAAATGTTGCTTCTGAAGGAATATTGGGACTTTCATTGACAATCTTAACAGCCAATTCTTTTACAGAATCAATTATTGCATTGAATTCTGAGTCTTTTTTGGTTGGTCTTTTTTCAGGAACCTCTTTGATATTAGCTGTAAGGTATGGTTCTTCGGAAGCCACTTCCGTAATTTCAAAACGTTTTTTTCCTTGCAAGATTACTGTAACATTACCGTCAGGCATTTTTAAAACCCTTAAAATTCGGGCTACAGTACCTATTTTATTGATATCATCAAATTTAGGATCTTCATCTTCTTCATTGATTTGAGACACAACTCCAATAGCTTTTCCAGCCGCGTTAGCATCGTTAATCAATTTTATTGATTTATCTCTTCCAGCCGAAATTGGAATAACTACTCCAGGAAATAAAACCGTATTGCGTAAAGGTAAAATAGGTAAAGAATCGGGTAATTCTTCGTTATTCATTTCTTCTTCATCTTCTGGAGTCAATAATGGAATTAATTCGGCTTCAGAATCAAATTCTTGAAGTGACAGATTGTCAATAGTAAGTATTTTATGATTTGACATAGTAGTATTTAAGTCTTTTTGTCATTAATTTTTAAAATCGGAACGCAAATATAAGGTATCGCAACAATATTTTAGGCTAATATCGATGTATAAATACAGTATAGCATTGAGGTGTAAAATAAGGCAATCATTGTGCCAAAATCAAATCTGATTTGAATTTTTATCCGATTGTGAGTTCTATTTTCCGTTTAAGACGTTTTTTTGTTTAAGATAAAAATGAAAAAAAATAAACTATTTTTATAAAACTGTAACAAACCAAAAAATCTCATGTCTTTATTACAAATCATAACTATTTAATTGAATCTGACCAATCAAAATATCGAAGAATTAATTACGCTTTGCAAAGAGAATAATCAGAAAGCGCAGTTCGAGATTTATAATCGCTATTGCAAGGCGATGTATAATGTGGCCTATCGAATTGTGAAAGATGAACATTTTGCCGAAGACGTCATGCAAGAAGGCTTTTTGAAGGCATTTACCAAAATAAATGATTTCAAACAAGAAGTAGCCTTTGGAGCTTGGCTGAAACGGATAATTGTAAATTATAGCATAGATTTTTATAAAAAAAATAATCCATTTAAAACAGAAGATTTTGAGAAAACACTTTATAAACTAGAAGAATCA
>DATEOV010000152.1:0-15189 GCA_035273645.1 Flavobacterium sp.
CCTCCAAATTTTCTATTGATTTCTACAGATCCTTGAGAAAAACTTTCAAAGACTGTTTTTAATTTATCTTCTGGAATTCCAATGCCTGTATCAATAATTTGGAAAAAGATGGTAGCGTTATTGTTTTGATAATTTCTTAATCGGGCAAAAACACTAACTGTTCCATTATTGGTAAATTTTAGTGCATTATTGATTAAATTCATGAAAATTTGAGACAATTTAGTGGGATCTCCTATTAAATTTTCGGGTATTGCTGAATCTATTTTGAGAATGAATTTATTGTTGTTTATTGTGGCAATTTCTTTAAGCGAGTTTTGAATATCTCCCAATAATTGTTTGAGATTAAAATTAATATACTCAATTTCTAATTTATTGGATTCTATTTTATTTATCTCTAAAATGTCATTGATGAAGGTAGTTAGGTAGTTGCCGGAAAATTTTAATGAAGACAGATAATGCATCTGTGATTTTTTTGGGCGCTCTTCTAATAATAGGTGTGTAATGCCGTTGATGGCGTTCAGTGGCGTTCGAAGTTCATGACTTACTGTAGATAGAAATTCAGATCTTGCTTTGGAAGCCTCTTCGGCTTTGTTTTTGGCTGCAATCAATTCATTGTTTTTTTCTTTCAATAATGAATTGGTTTGATTTCGAATTATGTTGTTCTTGTAAAGAGATAAACTCAAAAGGGATAGAATTGAGATGATTGCAATTGCTAAAATACTGATAAGTTTAGAAAATTTATCGGCTTTTTCTTTTTCCTTATTTTCTTTTTCAAGTAATAATTCTTCTTGTTTTCGCTGGGATTCTTTAAAAGTTTCATAGTCGTTAATGCCTAGTTTTTCTTCATTTGCAAGCACAATGCTTTCTTTTAGATTCAAATGTTTTTTTAAGTAGGTGTAAGCAGTAGATTTGTCAAGTAATTTGTCGTAAACTGTACTTAAAGCTAGTAAAATATCAGACTTTTGATTTAAGTTTTTAGTTTCTTTATTTAATTCTAAAGCTCGGTTGAAGTAATTCAAAGCCAAGTTGTATCTTTTGTTGGTGGCCTCAATCGTTCCTATTTGATAAAGAGCTTCAGCTTTTGAATTTGTTAAAATAGGACTGTCTGGTTTTGCATTGATGTCATTGAAAAGAGTTGAGGCCAAAGCTGTATCGCCCCTCGTTTTTGAAAGCACTCCTTTTTGGAGTCTGATTAAATCCGCTTTATCCTTTATTTTTAATTTTTTTTGAATTTCTTCAGTTTTGAGAATAGAGCTTTCAGCAAGGAGATAATTTTTTTTCTCGACGCAAGACAAGCTTATATAGTAGTAGGCTTTGGCGACTTTTTCGTTTGGTTCTTTAGAAATGCTGTTAAATAATACAATGCTTTTGCTGAATAATTCGATGGCGTCATTGTGAAGATTTAAGTCAAAATATATTTTGCCTAAACTAAATGTTTGTGCAGCTTGTGCTTCAATATTTTTATTTCGTTTACAATAATTTATTGATTTTTGAGTGTATGATAAAGCTTCTTTATAATTATTGTTTTTGATATTCTCGGTTGCTAATTTGGAGTAATAAGTAACGCTGTCTACTTTGTTTTCAATTTGTGAAAAGAGTAGTGAATGAAAAAAAACAGTAAATAATAAAAAGTATTTCATGATTGGGGCATGTTTTATTATTGCTTGAGTAATAAAATCAAATCAATGATTCTGGAGGAATAACCAATTTCATTATCATACCAACCTACCACTTTTACCATTTTATCGATTACAGAAGTAAGTTGAGAATCAAATATACATGAATTTTTATTGCCAATTACATCTACAGACACAATAGGGTCATCTGTATACTCTAAAATTCCTTTCAAATTAGTTTGTGAGGCCAACTTAAAAGCATTGTTTATCTCTTCTATGGTGACAGTTTGTTTTACATTAAAAGTAATATCAGTCAAAGACCCATCGGGTACAGGAACTCGAATTCCACAGCCACCCATTTTACCGTCTAGGGATGTGAAAATTTTGGTCAAAGCTTTTGCTGCCCCTGTTGTTGTTGGAACAATAGATTGACTTGCCCCTCTTGCCCTGCGCAAATCTTTATGAGGTTGATCGTGTAAACTTTGATCGGTAGTGAAAGAGTGTATAGTAGTGATGTAGGCTTGTTCAATTCCGCAAAGCTCTTCAATCACTTTAATCATTGGTGCCGCATTATTGGTGGTGCAACTGGCATTGGATATGATGGTTTCTGTCCCGTCAAGAATTGATTCATTAACCCCTAAAACAACAGTTTTTATATTGTCTACTTCAGATGGGGCTGAAAGAATTACTCTTTTGGCACCTGCTAAAACATGATCATTTATCTCTTCAAAGGTTTTGTACTTACCGGTGGACTCTACAACAAAATCAATGTCAATACTTTTCCAGTCAAGGTTTGGGATGCTTTTTTCGTGGAAAAACAAAAAGTGTTTCCCATCAACTAGAATTCCTTTTTCATCATGGCTTACCGCAAAAGGTAAAACACCGTGAATACTGTCGTATTTCACTAAATGGGACATTGTTGTTTTATCAGCAATGTCATTTATGGCAACTACTTCTATAGTGGGATGGTTTAAAAGCAAGCGAAATAAATTTCGCCCAATTCTTCCAAAACCATTAATAGCAATTCTTGTTTTCAAGCCTTTTGTTTATTTGTTTAATCGTTAAACCGTTTATCTGTTTAATTGCGATGACGATTAAACAAATAAATGATTAAACTTTTTATAATATGTGTTTTTGTGCTTTGTAGGAAGATCTAACCAATGGACCACTTTCTACATGACGGAAGCCTAACTCCAAACCGTATTTTTCATATTTCTCGAATTGATCCGGTGTTATGAATTCTTTTACGGGAAGGTGTTTTTTACTAGGTTGTAAATATTGACCAATAGTAACAATGTCAACATTGGCATCACGTAAATCACGCATAGTTTGAAAAACTTCTTCTTCTTGTTCACCAAGACCCAGCATAATTCCAGATTTGGTTCTGTTGATTCCTTTTTCTTTGAGGTATCTCAAAACTTCCAGACTTCTGTCGTATTTGGCTTGAATGCGTACTTCGCGAGTTAGTCTTCTTACTGTTTCCACATTATGTGAAACTACTTCGGGATTGGCTTCTACGATACGGTCAATATTTCTTTCGATACCTTGGAAATCAGGAATTAGAGTTTCTAGGGTAGTATTTGGATTCATTCTGCGAATGGCTTTTACAGTCTCAATCCATATAATTGAACCACCATCTTTCAAATCATCTCTGTCAACACTAGTAATTACAGCATGTTTGATGTTCATGATTTTAATAGAACGAGCCACTTTCTCAGGTTCATCCCAATCCACAGTTTCTGGTCTTCCTGTTTTTACACCACAAAAACCGCAAGAACGTGTGCATACATTTCCTAAAATCATAAATGTTGCAGTTCCTTCTCCCCAGCATTCTCCCATATTTGGGCAGCTACCGGAAGTGCAGATCGTATTGAGACTATATTTATCTACCAAACCACGAAGTTCGGTATATTTTTGTCCTATTGGGAGTTTTACCTTTAACCATTTTGGTTTAGCTACGCTCGATTCGGCTCCGCCTCGGGTTCCAACAGGTAATGTGTTATCTAAAACAGTTTCCATATTTCAATTTTCAGAGTACAAAGATAAGCAATGTAGTTTTAGAATTAGAGCACCCTATTTGTGAATTTTGATAAAACTTGTTTGGTTATCAAGTCTATTTTTAGATTTTCACATTAAAAAGTGTTTTTTTTAAATAAATTTAATTTAGGGTTTGTAGTGTTAAATTTTGGATATTAAAATAAAACAGGATTCTGTAGTTTTAAAGTTGTAGTATATTTGCACTTTAAAACAAATAAAATAAAAGATGAATACAAAAACATTATTATTAGGTGCTTTTTCAATATTGTTTGGGTTATCTACAGCTCAAGCGCAAATTAATTTCGGAGAAAGAGCATTGGGTGCTGTTCAAAAAGGAATGACGGGATTTACTTTTACCGATGCAGATGCGGCCGCGTTGTCTAAACCTGCTGTTGATAAAATGGATGCTGAAAATAAAGTGGCAGGACCAACAGATCCTTATGCTATTCGTTTAGCTAAAGTTTTTGGAAAATACACAAAAGGAGAGTTTTACACCTTGAATTATAAAGTGTATCTTACTAAAGACATCAACGCTTTTGCAACAGCAGATGGTAGTGTGCGTGTTTTTTCGGGTTTGATGGATGTAATGGATGATAATGAATTAATAGCGGTAATTGGTCACGAAATCGGACACGTAAATAATCATGATTCCAGAGATGCTATGAAAGCTTTGTATCAAAAAGAAGCTTTGATTGATGCTGCGGCTTCACAATCTACTAAAGTAGCTGCTGTTACCGATAGTCAATTGGCAAAAATTGGTAGTGCGATGATTGACAGTAAATACAGTCGTAAACAAGAATCGGAAGCCGATTTGTTTGCTTATGAATTTATGAAAAAAAATGGATATGATGTGAATGCTGAGGAATCTGCATTTAGAATATTGGCTAAAATGAGTGAAGGTGCTCAAAGCTCGTTTATTGATCAAATGATGAGTTCACATCCTGATTCCAGTTTAAGAGCGGATGAAGCCAAAGCAAGGGCTGAGAAAGATGGTTTGTATAAACTTTATGTAAAAAAACCTGCTGTGACAACTCCTGTAAAAAAAGCAACAACGACCAAAAAGAAGAAAACTACTAAAAAGAAAAAATAAATCTTTATATAAGGTCTATTTAAAAAGAGAAAGCTGAACTTTTGAAGTTCAGCTTTCTCTTTTTAATTTAAAGCCTAATTAGGCTGAATGGTAATTGGTAGATTATAAGAAGTTCTAACGGCTTTACCTTCAAACATTCCTGGAGACCATTTGGTTTTTAAGGATTTTAAAACACGAATAGCTTCAGCTCCTAAACCATAACCAGGGTCTTTTAAAACTTTTATATCTGTCATACTTCCATCTTTTTCAATAACAAAAGAAACGCTCACTCGGATTGCATTTTCGCTGTCTAATTCTGGTTTTTCAAAATTATTGCCAACATAAGTGTAGAACTTTTTGATTCCACCTGGAAATTCCGGCATTTTATCAACCGCATTGCTTGATAGAATGGTGTTATCAATAATGCCAGGAGTGCTTGCAACAGCAGTACCAGTTGAAGGAGTTGTTCCTACTCCTGAACTAATTGCTCCTGATGTATTATCACTAGGATTGTTTTTGAGTTCAATGTTAGTGGCAATATCTTTTATTGTTGCTGCTTGAGCATGAACAATCTCCGGATTTATAAGTTGTGCATTGGTATTTATGTTCTCTGTAATTGGATTTTTAATTTCTGGAATAACCACTACTTCTTCGACTTCTGTTTCAGGCAGTACATATGGGTCGATATCCACAACTACAATTGGAGATAAGTCTGGAACTAATGATGGAATCCGATGATCAGGATTTAGATAATTATAAACCATTGGTATACTAATAGCCGAAGTCAAAAGTAATACACCCATAAAGAGCGCAAATAAAGATGTCTTGGTGTTTTCTTGGCGTAAATGATACGCACCGTACTCTTTGTTTCTGTTTTCGAATACAAGGTTAATCCAGCTAGTTTCGAAGATGTTTGATTTAGACATAATTTATGGATTTAATGGTTAAGTAATAATTAAATCATAAGCCAAAGTGGTTTTTGTTTCTAACGCAAATAACAGGAATTTTAGTATAGGTAAATATGATTATTATTTAATAAAGTTGTTAAATAGATATTGTTATAAGTAAATATAAAAAAATTTACTGAATTTAAATGCAATTATTTAACAAATTAAGTTATGTTAATGTAATTAAATTTTAGGGCTATAATATACCTGGGAAGTGTGTTTTTCCGAGTATTGCTTAGTAAGATCTTTTGATGAAATTATCGTCTGTTTTGGATAATTTCCGAAAGTAATTTTTTGGCACGAAGCAATTTGATCTTCACATTGCTCAAAGGCTCGTCTATTTTATTGGCAATTTCTTGATAACTCATTTCCTGAAAATAACGCAACTGAATCACTTCTTGATAATGCGGTTTTAATTCTTTGATGAATTGTAATAGTTGTGAAAGATTTTGTTCGGTAATTAATACATCTTCTGCCGATGGTGTGGTGTCGGCAACATTATAAGCTGTTTGGTCTTGCTCGTCCGTAATTTCAATAAAAAGACTCGATTTTTTTTTGCGGATTAAATCGATATGCACATTCTTGGCAATAGAAATCAACCAGGTGTTGAATTGAAATTCGGAGTTATATGTGGCTATTTTGTCAAATGCCTTGGAGAATGTTTCTATGGTAATGTCTTCGGCAGTGGTTTCGTTTTCAGTGCGTTTTAGCATAAAACCATATACCTCATTCCAATAGTAATCCAATAGAAAAGTAAAGGCAACTTGATTTCCTTTTTTTGCTTTTTCTATTTGTTTGCTTATTTCCAATTCGCAGGTTTTGAGAAGATATTGGTTATAAAGATATTAATTTGAGTGAATATAAGTATAATTTCTATAATAGGATACCAATACATCACATCTTTTTCTTTTAATTTCCCAGCTGCAAATCCAGTAACTATCCAAGTAATTAAATATCGAGATCCAATAAGGCTTAATACCAATATCCATTGAAACTGAAAAGCTAACAATAAAATTGGTAATAATAGAAACAACAATTGGGAACTAAAGAAAAGTCCTAGTTGTATTTTGTCAAATGTTTTGTAATGTTTTGCAGTGGCAACATGTCTTCTTTTTTGAATAAACCAATCTTGGAAAGTAGTTTTTGGAGCCGAGTATGTAAAACTATCAGGGGAATAGCTAATTGTAGTATTATCAGAATCAGCAGCTTGATTGATGAATAAGTCATCGTCTCCAGAGCGAATTTGGATATGATCGATAAAACCGTTTACATTGAAAAATTCATCTTTTTTGTAAGCTAAATTACGGCCAACTCCCATGTATGGTTTGCCAATTTTTGCCCAAGAAAAATATTGTGTGGCTGTTAGCAAAGTTTCGTATCTGATTATTTTATTCAAAAAGGAATTGGCTATTTTTTCATAACCTCCATAACCTAAAACAATAGTTCTTTGTTTTGTAAACTGGGAGCTCATAGCAGTGATCCAATCTTTAGAAGTAGGATAGCAATCGGCATCAGTAAATAATAGGTATTCTTTTTTTGCTGCTTTGATTCCTAGTGTTAAGGCGTATTTTTTGTTACCCCAAAACGCTTCGTTGTTTTTTACTTTAACCAAACGAATATTAGGGTATTGTTTTTCAAATTCTTCAAAAATGTCCAAAGTATTATCTCTCGAAGCATCGTCAATTAAAACGATTTCAAAATCTGGATAATTTTGTTCGGCCAATAAAGGAATGTATTTAATGATATTTTCTTCTTCGTTTTTGGCACAAACAATTACAGAAATTGGAATGTTTTTAGGTTCAATTTCCTGTGCTCTAGCAAAAGAAAATTTTGCAAAAACTACTAGATAATAAAAAAGTTGAATGACAACTATTGCAATAAAAAAATATAAAGTAAAGGTTAGCATCATTTGTATTTTTTGGCTTTTAAAAACGATTGCAAATGTAATTAGCAATTGTCAATTATCAATGTAAAATCAGTAATTACTTTCTGTTTTCAGCCATTTCTTTTGCTATAGCCATGGATTGAGGGTTTTCTGTTTTTTCTAATTCGGAAATAATATTCGAATAATTTTTGTCATCTCGGTTTTGTGACATTTTAGTTTGCGCTTGAATTTCTTCTACTTTAATTTCAAAAGCTACTATTCCTCTGGTTTGCATCATCGTTTTCTTTGATAAATCTGCCACACGAACCGGACATTTGGAATTTTGCTCATATTTGTCCACCAGTTTGGTTAAGGAATCAATTACAGCATCTCCTTCAATGATTTTTATTTTTCCATAAACATGAACTGCCGAATAATTCCAAGTGGGTACATTCTCGTGGTCGTACCAAGACGAGGATATATAAGCGTGAGGCCCTGTGAATACTGCCAAAACTTCATCATTCGATTCAAAAGCGGTCCATTGCGGATTTTCTTTTGAAATATGCCCCATCAAAACTTCTTTGCCTTCATTGTTGATTTCTAGCTCTAATGGAATATGAGTTGCCCATAATTTTCCGTTAGTTTGATTGATTAGGATGCCAAAAGCATTTGCATTTAGAAAGTTTCGGATTGCTTCTTTATCTTCGTTTTTATATAAATCTGGAATGTGCATTTTTTATAGATTTAAAGTGTTTTTTGAAAACAAACAGCGTCTAAACGGTTTACATATTTACCGTAGTTTGGTGTTTTTATATAGTTTGATTTCAAGTAAAAGGAACAAGCTTCTTCGTTTTTTACTCGTGTTTCTAAAACTAGTTTTTCATAACCCAGTTCTTTTGCTTTTGTTTCCAAAAAAGACAAAATGGATTGTCCAATATTTTTTCTGGGGTATTTGGCAAACATTCGTTTTACCTCTCCTTCATTTTTTGAGAGTGGTCTAATGGCTCCGCATCCCACAATTTCAGCATTTAATTCGGCTATTACAAATACAAATTTAGGATTGTTGTATTCCCAATCTGTAAATGAGTTTTTACCGTCACTTCCAAAACGTTCATAAAGATTCTGCGATAATTCCTCTATTATAGCATAGGTGTTAGTATCATTTGGATTTGAAATTTTTATTGACAACATTTATTTTTGAATCTATATTATATTCACTTCCGCTTCAATGTGTATGCCAAATGTATTGAAAACTGTGTCTTGGACAGTTTTCGAAACATCCAAAATTTCCTGCCCTGTTGCACCTCCATAATTCACTAAAACTAATGCTTGATTTTTATGAATTCCGGCATCTCCAAAACGTTTTCCTTTCAAGCCAGCTTGCTCAATTAGCCAACCAGCTGGAACTTTGACTTCGGTTTCTGAAATGTCAAAGAATCTCATCTCTGGAAAATTTTGATGGATTTTCTCAAAATCAGATTTTAAAAGAATTGGATTTTTAAAAAAACTACCGCTGTTTCCTAGTTCGGCTGGATCGGGCAATTTACTTTTTCTAATCGCAATTACCGCATTGCTCACGTCTTTTAAACCGGGAGTTGTAATATTGTTTTTGGCTAATTCGGCGGTGATATCTCCGTACGAAGTATTTATTTTATGATTTTGTTTTGTTAGTTTGAAAACAACAGAAGTTATAATGTATTGGTCTTTTACCTCGTGTTTGAAAATGCTTTCTCGGTATCCAAAATTACATTCTTCTTTGGTGAAAGTTCTTATTTCCTGATTTTCTATATTTATCGCTTCACAGGAGACAAAAAAGTCTTTGATTTCTGCACCATAAGCACCAATGTTTTGTACTGGAGTTGTGCCAACATTACCTGGAATAAGTGACATATTTTCGAGTCCGCCAAAGTTTTGATCAATCGCCCAAAGCACAAATTGATGCCAATTTTCGCCCGATTGACTTTCGACCCAAACAAAATCAGCATCTTCTTTTAGTATTTTTTTTCCTTTTAAATCGATGTGGATTACCAGAGCTTCGATGTTTTTTGTCAAAAGCATATTGCTTCCGCCTCCAAGAACAAATTTCTTTTTGTTTTTGTTTTGTTCCAAAATGCTTTTCAATTCGGATACACTGTGAACGGCGACAAATTGTTCGGCTTTGGCTTCGATGCCAAATGTATTGTAGTTTTTTAAAGAAAAATTATTTAAAATCTCCATAAAGAATTGTAATTAAGAGTGTTTGGCTTTGGATTTATTCCGTATATAAAGCTCTGTCGATAAAATTATTAAAAGGTTTCAATGCCATCATTTTTTCCACCATTATGGATACGAAATCTTTTTGGGTAACCAATTTAGTATCGAAAGGCTGAGTGGCTGTAAAGCTTTTTAGTTTCAGGTATTCAACGGATGGATCTTCTTTGTCGTAGCCTTTTGGCGGATTTTTCAAAGTCGAATTTTCGTCCCTGTTTAAATTTTGATAAATGGATTGAAATTTTTTGTCGTTTATGATTTCGACCAAATCATCATAGAAAAAATGAATTTCCTTCCTGATTTTTTGAAGCTGGTCTGGTTGTGGGCAATATATTCCGCCTCCAACAAAACATTTTCCGTTTTCTATATGAAGGTAATAGCCTGAAGCTTCGGTGTGTTTGGAACCTGCAGATATCCAAATTCCCAAATTTGTTTTGTAGGGTGATTTGTCTTTGGCAAACCGAACGTCACGATTGATTCTAAAAACACAATTTTTGACTTCTAGCATTTCTAATGAAGGATTAAGCGGCTTAAGTGCGTCAAGAAAAGAGGCGACCAATTGATGGTAGTCTTTCTTTACGGTTTCGTAGCGTTTTTTGTTTTCAAGAAACCAATCACGATTGTTGTTTGCTTTTAAATCTTCGAGGAATTGTAAAGTGTCTTTTGAGAGCATAGGCCGTTTATTGTAATTGGCTTTTTAAATCTTCTTCACTGACGAATCCAGATTTTTGCCATTTTATCGCTTTGTTTTCGTATAATACTAAAGTAGGAAGTTCACTGATTTTCAATTCCTGCATAATGGTTTTATTCTCGTCAGCATTCAATCGGATGATAACTACTTTGTCTGTCATTTCTTTTTGCATTTTTAGGATATAAGGCTCCATTTTTTTGCAGGGTGCACACCAAGGAGCATAAAAACTGACTAATACTTTTTTATCGGATTTTAGTAATTCGGCGTATTCCTGAGCGCAAACACCTATAATTTTAGTGTCTGGTTTTGCCAATCCTGCAGCCTCCCATTTGAGCATTCCGCCGTTAAGATTATAGATGGTTGTAAAACCCAATTCGGCTAATTTGTCTGCGGCTTTGGCGCTTCTTCCTCCTATTTTGCAATATACAAAAACGGGTTTTGTTTTGTCGTACTTGTCGGTTCTTAAAACAAAACTATCACTTAACCAATTCACATTATCTGAGTTTTCGATATGTCCAGTTGCATATTCCTCGGGTGTACGGACATCTAGGATTTGGGCATTTGGAGTTGCTTTTATTTTCTCTGAATACGAAGCAACATCAATGGTTTTTATGGCCGGTGATGTTTGTGCGTTGCAAGAAAATACAATAAAGCAAATAACAAATAAATATAGGTGACTAATTTTCATCGGGGTGTAAGTGTTATAATTTGTGTAAAATTAAGCAATTTTTGCTTTTTTGAATCTTTAAGTAATCTTAAATAAAAGTTACAGATTGAAAATAGTATAACTCTGTAGTGTCGATTTTACGATTGTTTCCGTGCGTTCAGGATGTGTGTCTGAAATAAAGAGCTGTCCAAAGGTGTCGTTGTTGACCATTTCGATGATTTTGGATACACGATTTTCGTCTAATTTATCGAAGATATCGTCAAAAAGCAGAATGGGTTTTACGCCACTTTGTTTTTTTAGGAATTCAAATTGCGCGAGTTTCAATGCTATCAAAAATGATTTTTGCTGTCCCTGTGAACCAAATTTCTTGATCGGGTAATTGTCGATTTCAAAAGAGAGATCGTCTTTATGAATGCCCACACTGGTGTATTGCAGCATTCTGTCTTTGTTGATGCTTTGCTGCAAGAGTGTCAATAAATCATTTTCGAATAAATGACTTTCGTAAATCAACTGAACGGATTCCTGTGAACCTGTTATGTTGTGATGATGAAAGTTGAAAATAGGGACGAACTCGGCAATGAAAGCTTTTCTTTTTTCGAAAATGGATTGGCCAAATTCGGTTAGCTGTTCATTATATATAGATAAGGTATCATTATCATACGTATGGTTTAGAGCAAAATATTTTAACAAGGCATTGCGCTGACTCATTACTTTTTGGTATTGAATCAGTTGCTGCAGATAATGCGGATCCAATTGGGATATCACGCTGTCCATAAACTTTCTGCGGGTTTCGCTTCCCTCCACAATTAAATCTCTGTCGGCTGGTGAAATAATGACCAAAGGAATGAATCCGATGTGGTCTGAGAATTTATCGTAAGCTTTTCCGTTGCGTTTGAGTATTTTTTTTTGACCTTTTTTGAGACTGCAGACAATTTGTTCGGTTCTTTCGTTTTTTTCAAATTCGGCGTCAATTACAAAAAACTCTTCGCCGTGTTTGATGTTTTGAACTGCCAAAGGATTGAAATAACTTTTCCCATACGACAAATGATAGATGGCGTCCAATACATTGGTTTTTCCGATGCCGTTTTTGCCTACAAAACAATTGATTTTGCTGTCAAATTCGAAATTGGCTTCGGAAAAGTTTTTGTAATTGAATAAGGATATTTTTTTTAAATACATCTGAAGTTCTTGCTGGAATTGTTGACTTTGAAGTCTTTTTCTGGACTGTTTCAAAGAGGGTGCAAATTATTGAAAAATATCGATATAAAGGATGGGAATTTGCGTTTTCGTTTTTTTTACTACTTCCGTTCGCTCGCGTGAGGGACAGAAGCAAACTACCGAAGTAGAGCGGATGGCCCGACAGCAGCTAGGAAAAAGGGCCCTGACGACACAGTGAATAGCCCTTTTTTCTAGCTGGTGGCACGCCCTAATTATTCGGATTATGGTTGTGGTTTTTGGGGGAGAAATTGCGCTTCAACTATTTTTTTTCAAAATTTAATATAAAATCGATTTTTTTTACGTGCATTAGAATAAAAATTTTATTTTTGCCGTTCACTAAATTAAATTTTAAATGGCTACTTACAGTAAAAGAGGATATAAAACACCAAAAGAAAAGGAAGTTAAAGACGATGCAGTTGAAAATGTAATGATTGACGAAAAAGACAGTGCTACGGCTGAGGTTTTTTCAAAATTAGATGAAACAGCTTCTAAAACAGAAGACTGGGTTGCTAAAAATCAAAAAATTATTATTGGGGTTGTTGGTGCTATTACATTGGTAACTGTTGGATATTTTGCTTATCAAAGATTTATCGCTAATCCTAAAGAGGATGATGCTGCTAACGAAATGTTTGTTGCACAATCTAACTTTGAAAAAGCGACTAACGGTGTTGCAAGTGATTCATTGTACAAATTATCATTGAATGGATCTGAAGGTAAATTTGGGTTTGTAAAAATCGCAGATGAATATTCTGGTACAGCTGCGGGAAACTTGGCTAACTATTATGCTGGAATTGCTTACTTGAATACAGGTAAATATGATGAAGCAATTAATTATTTAGGTAAATTCAGTTCAAATGATTTAATGTTGAGCGCTTTGGCAAAAGGAGCTATCGGAGATGCTTACTCTCAAAAAAATCAACCAAAAGAAGCTTTGGACAACTATATTAAAGCAGTTGAGGCTAGTAAAAATGACTTCACGACTCCACGTTTCTTGATGAAAGCAGGTAAAGTTGCTTTGGCTTTAGGAAATAAAGCGGATGCTTTGAAATATTTTACAGATATTAAAGAAAATTATGAAAACGCTCCTGAAGCTGCTACAGTGGATGGTTTGATAGGTTTGTCTCAAGAATAGAAAGATTTAAGATTGTTGATTTAAGATTATTGATTTTTGGTTTCAAAACTCTATCTTTAATATCTGAAATCTAAGTTCTAAATTCTAAAATCTAAAATTAAATGGCTACCGTAAATAAAAATTTATCGGATTACGATAAAAACACAGTCCCAAACGCGAAAGACTTTCGCTTTGGGATTGTTGTTTCAGAATGGAATGATACTATCACTGAAGGACTTTATAATGGAGCACTTACTGCTTTATTGGAAAATGAAGTTCCTTCTCATCACATTATCCGTTGGAATGTTCCTGGAAGTTTTGAGTTGATATATGGTTCTAAAAAAATGTTGCAAACTCAAAATGTAGATGCCGTAATTGCCATAGGTTGTGTAATTCAAGGGCAAACAAAACATTTTGATTTTGTGTGTGAGGGAGTAACTCAAGGAATCAAGGATTTGAATGTTCAAACTGATATTCCGGTTATTTTCTGTGTATTGACCGATGATACTATGCAACAATCTATTGATAGAAGTGGTGGTATTCACGGTAATAAAGGTACTGAAGCAGCTATAGCGGCCATAAAAATGGCTTATATTCGTCAACAAGCTTCATTGACTCATCGTGCGATTGATGATCAGCATTTATTGTCATCTGGAGCTTTGAGAATTGAAAATTTGCCTTTGCAAATAGAAGAATAAAAAAATACTTTAAAATTTTAATAACCTATACTGTTCGCTGAATGGTATAGGTTTTTTTATGCTTTTTTTGTGATTAAGGAAATTTCAAGAAACATTCTTAATTGGTATATTTGACGGGATAGTAAGTTAGATTTTAGCTTTTAACAGTTAGGAGATAGCTGACAGTTGTTTTAAAAAAAGACTCAAATATAAATAAGTGGAGATTCAGTTGTTGGTTTTAAAAGAGTTAGCTCTAATGGAAATTTGGTTTTTTTATGCCTTAGAAACAATCAAAACCCAATAGAAATTCCTTAAATTTGTCCTCCTTTGGTTTTTAAAAATAGTCCCCATAAATTAAAATAAGTTATTTAATGTCGAGTATAATTCAATTGCTTCCTGATCATGTTGCCAACCAAATTGCCGCTGGAGAAGTGGTGCAAAGACCTGCTTCAGTAGTAAAAGAACTATTGGAAAACGCGGTGGACGCAAAAGCAACAGACATTAAGTTGATTATTAAAGATGCCGGTAAATCATTGGTGCAAGTGATTGATAATGGTTCAGGGATGAATGTTACCGATGCACGTATGTGCTTTGAGCGTCATGCCACTTCTAAAATTCGACAAGCCGAAGATTTATTTTCATTGCATACTAAAGGGTTTCGAGGAGAGGCATTGGCTTCTATTGCTGCGATTGCCCATATGGAAATGAAGACCAAATTGGAACAGGAAGAATTAGGGACTCACATCATTATTGAGGGGAGTAAATTTATATCCCAAGATGTGGCAGTTCTTCCAAAAGGAACTTCATTTGCAGTTAAAAATCTATTTTTTAATATACCGGCCCGCCGTAATTTCCTGAAATCGGATACTGTGGAATATCGTCATATAATTGATGAATTTCAACGTGTGGCTTTGGCGCATCCCAAAATTCATTTTACGTTTTACCATAATGGTAGCGATATGTACAATTTGCCTCCCTCGAGTTTAAGGCAGCGAATTGTTAATTTTTTTGGTGGAAAAACCAATGAAAAATTAGTTCCAGT
>DATEOV010000153.1:0-2657 GCA_035273645.1 Flavobacterium sp.
CTGGCAAGACAAGCAGATCCACTATTGGAGAACTAATGATAAATGGAGTATTCGAGTGTTTTATCCTTGAAGATAAAGATAGGGGCTTGCGCCAGGGAATGACCACTTCTGAATTGATAGCCTTAAAAGTAAAAAACAAAACAGCAATTCCAACAGGGCGATATGAAATAGTAGTAAGCTTTAGTGACAGGTTTAAAAAATTGCTTCCCTTACTGTTAGACGTTCCGGTTTTTGCAGGTATTCGTATTCATCCTGGTAATACCGATGCAGATACCGAAGGATGTCTTTTACCCGGAAAAACAAAATCTGCAGACGCAGTCGGCAGCAGCCGGATAGCATTTAGGGGTTTGTTTGATAAGATAAAGGCTGCATTGCAGAGAGAAAAGATATTTATAACAGTTAAATAGAAGAAAGTATGCAAACACCTGCTTGATAAAAGTGATTTTCACTTTTAAATATTTTGAAGCAGATTTGAAACTTTATGAAATTATAAGTTGCTTAATAACCCGGTAAGCCGAAAACGGGATAAAGAGTAGGCGTAAAAAAAATTCTATGGCAAAAAAAGCTAAAACTAAAAATCTGGCAGATAATAATCCCATTTCTCTGGGTGAAGATGGACCTTTCTTTGATTTTAAAATTCCCGAAGAAAATTTACAAGACGATATAAAAATATCTATCGAGATAGAATTGCTTGATGATGGGTGGAAGTTCGATTCAGATCACATCGTAGCAATTCAAGGAAATCCTGAAGACTTGTATAATGATGATCCTGCACCCGAACAGCTAGATATAGGCACTGGAGAAGAAATAAATGGAAAAAAATTGCGGACATTTTCCCGGATTCGACGAATTAGGGATGGAGCTCCAAATAATATCCCTTCAAAGGTAAAATTTAATATTATTTTTCTTGCCGGAGACACCACAATAGGCGAGTTTACCCGGACATGTGACAAGACCAATCCAGAAAATTTCATTACGAACATTAAATTCAAATGAATATGAAAAAAATATTTACCCTGGTTATATTTTTTTGCGGAATAAAATCATTTTGTCAAGATCCAAAATTTGAAACATTAAAATTGACTTCAGCACCTGCTTATACAGTTTTGGGTGTTGATCCTCAGAATATACAACGACCCACTACTCCAACAGATTTTATTGCAGGAGCACAATCAGCCATTGTAAATGGCAAACTCCAGCCAAATTTTGCACTTGAAGCAACGCCTTATTATTGGAAGCATCCAAAAACAGAAACTGGAAAACGTGTGAGCTTATACAATTTCCTTGAAAGTAAAAAGAGTAGTTTAATAGAAAATATTGAAAAGAGCTTCACTTTTTCTTTTGCTAGTTCAGAATCGGATACACTTACTTTTGGTGATCTTGACCCTGGTACTGGTTTTGGAATTGGATTCAGATGCAATCTTTTTAATGGAAATATAAGTAAGAAAACTGTTGTTCAAGTAACCTCTTTGGTAGAAAACAAATTGATATATAATCTTTATCAATCTATGATGGGCCATTTGCAATTAGGCGACCCTGTAATTGTAAGCAACAGCATCAATACCTGGAAAACAAACAAAAAGAATGATAACATAGCCCACAATGCTTTGGTTGACTATGCAGCTGAATTCGTAAAAAAAGATTTGGGCAAGTCTCGACTAACTGAAGATGATATTGACCTTTTGCAGAAAAAAATGGATCAAATTGATGCGTTAGAGACCGCTGCATTAACTGCTTTGAACGAGGCTGTTTTCCCTTTAACACGGGAAGGTTTTATGTTGGAATTAGCAATAGGCAATGCGTCTATTATTCAAAATAATGAAGCGAAAAACATAACAAGTGCAAAAACCGCAATCTGGCTTACACCATCTTATAGAATCAATACAAGAAAGGATCCTACAGTCATTGATTTTCTTGATTTCATGGCTGTTCTTAGAATGACTTTTAATAACTCAAAAGTAGATGTGACAGATTATTTTGATATTGGCGCAAAAATTCAATATACACATAACAGGTTTAGTTTTTCGGGGGAATATATAGCGAGAATGTTGACAGAAAAGCCGGATACTGTTGAAACAAAATGGACCAATCGGCTTGATGTTTCTTTTGATTATAAAATAAACGAATTGATTACGTTTAAAGCTACTTTTGGTAGAAACTTTGATGGCAATTCGGTTCACTACTCTGATCCCCAAAAAATATTTGCTGTAGGCGGAGTGAATTTTGGATTTGGTGAATTCCTGAAGAAAAATAATTGAGGAATAGTTGCATTTTCATCGAAACAAGAAAATGATTGATCAATTATAGAAAAAACTGAAATAACAAAGCCCCTCACTTCGGGGCTTTGTTATTTCAAAACAAAATAATTTACTCCCCTATTCTTCACAAAATCTTTCATCAATATTTATTTCCTTTGCAAGGCATGAAGAAACTCGATTGGTATATATTGAAGAAGATCCTCGTCACTTTTTTCTTTTGCATGATACTTTTTACGCTGATCGCTGTGGCGGTAGATAGTAGCGAGCATACAGAGAATTTCGTAAAATCAGGACTTAGCACAAGACAGATATTTGCGCAATACTATATTGGATTTATACCCTATATATGGGGTTTACTTTTTCCTTTGTTTGTATTTATTGCAGTTATTTATATCACCA
>DATEOV010000154.1:0-2378 GCA_035273645.1 Flavobacterium sp.
GTTGAATTCTCATAACCTTTGGGTAAATACAGCCAAATTTTTCTACTTGTTTTCAGTTGTGGAGCGTCGATGGTAAAAGTAGAAACCTGTTTGGAAACAGTACTTTCTTGGGCAGTTGCTCTTCCAAAAAACAAAAGAAACGGAAGTAGGATAAATATTTTCAAGATAAATATATTTTAGATTTAGAAAAAAAGAATATTTTAGCTAAAAATACTAATTCGATGAATACGCAAGAAGAAAAAATGAAATTATTGGCAGATATGATTGCATTTTCTGTTGTCGATGGCCGATTGCATGAGCGAGAATATCAATTTGTTTGGATAGTAGCTCAGGAATTAGGAATTGGTAAAAATGAATTCAATGATTTGTTTCATCAAGAATTGCCTGAGGGAGTTATCAAATCTGAATTTGAAAGGGTTCAGCAATTTTATCGTCTGGCATTGCTGATGCATTGTGATGGTGTTCTGCATCCAAAAGAGGAAGAAGCTATTCGTCAAATAGCCATTAATATGGGTTTGAATCCAAGTGCAACAAATCGTATTTTAAAGTTGATGAAAGCCTCTCCAAATGTTATGATCTCCCCAGAAGTATTATTGGGACATTTTCAGGAGCAGCATAATTAATGAATTTTTTCCTGTAACGCTTTAATTTCATCACGCAGTTTTGCAGCTTGCATAAAGTCCAGATCTTTAGCGGCTTTTTCCATGGCTTTTCGTTTTTCACGAATAAGTTTTTCCAAATCGGGTTTCGACATATAGGCTGTTTCCGGTTCGGCTGCAGTATTCATAATGTGTCCCAATTCATACTCAACCAATTTGTTGTTGGTAAAGGCACTTTCGATTTTTTTGTTTAAAGCCTGCGGAACCATATCATTTTCTATGTTGAAATTGATTTGTTTGGTTCTTCTGTAATTGGTTTCATCAATAGTTTTTTGCATGCTATTGGTGATTTTATCGGCATACATTATGGCTTTTCCGTTTAAGTTTCTTGCGGCACGGCCAATGGTTTGTGTTAACGAACGATGGCTTCTCAAGAATCCTTCCTTGTCAGCATCGAGTATTGCAACCAAAGAAACTTCAGGTAAATCCAATCCTTCTCTCAATAAGTTAACTCCAATTAAGACATCAAACAATCCTTTACGTAAATCCTGCATAATTTCGATGCGTTCTAAGGTGTCAACATCAGAATGGATGTAACGGCAGCGAATGGATACTTTGGTTAAGTATTTGGCTAGTTCTTCGGCCATTCTTTTGGTTAAAGTTGTTACTAAAACACGTTCGTCCAATTCACATCGCTGTTGAATTTCTTCAATCAAATCATCAATCTGATTCAAACTTGGTCGGATTTCAATAATTGGATCTAATAACCCAGTTGGTCGAATTACCTGTTCTACATATACACCATCACATTTTTGTAATTCATAATCAGCTGGAGTTGCTGATACATAAATGACTTGGTTTTGCATCGCTTCAAATTCGTCAAACTTCAATGGTCGATTGTCCATTGCGGCCGGGAGTCGGAAACCATATTCTACTAAATTTTCTTTACGGCTTCTGTCTCCGCCATACATCGCTTGCACTTGTGAAATGGTTACGTGACTTTCGTCAACAACCATCAAATAATCTTTTGGGAAATAGTCCAATAAACAGAAAGGTCTAGAACCTGCTTCTCTTCCGTCCAGATAGCGTGAATAGTTTTCGATTCCAGAACAATAGCCTAATTCCCGAATCATCTCCAAATCAAAATTGGTTCGTTCTTCGAGTCTTTTGGCTTCGAGGTGTTTGCCTATTTCTTTGAAATAATCAACTTGTTTGACCAAATCCTGTTGGATTTCCCAGATAGCACCTTGCAGTACATCGGGAGAGGTCACAAACATGTTTGCGGGATATATAGTGAGTTTTTCGTATCGCTCGATTACTTTGGACGTTTTTACATCAAAGCTTTCTATTTCTTCTATTTCATCGCCAAAAAAGTGAATTCTAAAAGCGTCGTCTGCATAGCTTGGATATACTTCAACTGTATCACCTTTAATCCTGAATGTTCCCGGATTAAAATCGGCTTCCGTTCTGGCATATAAACTTTGTACTAAACTATGCAATAATTTCGTTCTTGAAATGACCTGATCTCTAAATATTTCAATTACATTTTTCTTAAATTCAACTGGATTTCCAATACCATACAAACAAGAAACCGAAGCGACAACCAAAATGTCGCGTCGCCCTGAAAGTAGGGAAGAGGTGGTGCTCAAACGCATTTTTTCAAGCTCTTCATTGATAGATAAATCTTTTTCGATGAAAACGCCTGTAACCGGCATAAAAGCTTCTGGCTGATAATAATCGTAATAAGAAACGAAATATTCAACCGCATTATTTGGGAAA
>DATEOV010000155.1:0-3765 GCA_035273645.1 Flavobacterium sp.
GATAATGTCTTCCAATTTACAGCCTAACAAATCGATAATATCGTCGCTTACTTCTTCCGGATTGGCACTTGGCAAATCCACTTTATTCAACACCGGAATGATTTCCAGGTCGTTTTCTAGAGCCAAATACAAGTTAGAAATCGTTTGTGCCTGAATACTTTGTGCAGCATCAACAATTAATAATGCACCTTCGCAAGCCGCAATAGAACGAGAAACTTCATAGGAGAAATCCACGTGTCCCGGAGTATCGATTAAGTTCAGGATATATTCTTCCCCTTTATACGTATATTCCATTTGTATCGCGTGACTCTTGATCGTGATGCCACGTTCACGTTCCAAGTCCATATTATCAAGCAATTGCGCTTTCTCTTCACGAGCCGTTACTGTTTGGGTTGCCCCCAATAATCGATCCGCCAATGTACTTTTTCCGTGATCAATATGTGCAATAATGCAAAAATTCCTAATATGTTTCATCTTATTCTGATATCAAATTTATTTGGGCGTGTCGGCAGAAAAAGCCGTCGGGCTATTCGCTACAAGTCCTCGTCCCGAAAAAGCGGGACTGTGGGCTTTCCACTACTATCCCTCACGCAAACGCCGTAAAGCGACAATTAATCTGCAAATATACTCTAAATTCAACAGTTTCAAAGTTTCAAAATAGGAAACTCAAGCATTTACCCAAAGTCTTTTCAAATTGTAATACATATACTCCTTAATTAGTTAGCAAATTATTCAAAATCATCTCCTTACTCATCTAATGTCATTAAGTTTTTTATCCTTTCGCTTAAAAGATGTAATTTTGCAAAAAATTTAAGGAAGATGATTAAGATTGGCAACATTATATTACCCGAATTTCCCCTACTGTTAGCACCTATGGAAGACGTGAGCGACCCTCCATTCCGTAGATTATGCAAAACACACGGCGCCGACTTAATGTACTCCGAATTCATCTCCTCCGAAGGCCTAATCCGCGACGCCATCAAAAGCCGAATGAAATTAGACATCTTCGATTACGAAAGACCCGTAGGAATCCAGATTTTTGGCGGAGACGAAGAAGCCATGGCATTATCGTCTAAAATAGTTTCTACCGTAAACCCAGATTTAATAGATATCAATTTTGGCTGTCCAGTCAAAAAAGTTGTTTGCAAAGGAGCCGGTGCTGGAGTTTTGAAAGACGTAGATTTAATGATTCGTTTGACTCAAGCCGTTATCGATAGCACGCATTTGCCAGTTACCGTAAAAACACGTTTGGGATGGGACGACAGCTCCATAAATATTGACGAAGTTGCCGAGCGTTTGCAGGATATTGGTGTCGCCGCTTTGAGCATCCACGCCAGAACCCGCGCCCAAATGTACAAAGGCCATTCCGACTGGTCGCATATTGCCCGCGTCAAAAATAACCCGAGAATCACCATGCCTATTTTTGGAAATGGCGACATTGATTCCCCAGAAAAAGCATTACATTATAAAAACGAATACGGCATCGACGGAATAATGATTGGTCGTGCCGCCATTGGTTATCCTTGGATTTTTAACGAAATCAAGCATTACTTCAAAACCGGAGAACATTTAGCAAAACCCACAGTTGCCGATAGAGTCGAAGCAGTTCGCAACCACCTTACCTGGGCAATGGAATGGAAAGGTGAAAGACTTGGTATTGTTGAAACGAGACCTCACTATACCAATTATTTTAAAGGAATTCATTCTTTCAAAACATACAAACAAAAATTAGTTACGCTAGACCGTCCAGAAGAATTATTCGCTGTTTTGAATGAAATCGAAATGGCTTATGCCGACTATGAGGTTGTGTAATAATCTGGATTTATTGCTGAGATGTACTGCAGTGCATCTCTAATTGCAGATTTTTTAATCTAACAACTTCTTACTCACTCGGCTACTCGCAATCAGCGAAGCAATAAAGCCAAGAGTAACAATAGTGGCCATAACAATCAGTACATTTTCTATTGTAAAAACCACCGGATAGGCCAGTGTAGGAGTTATCATTATCAGTTCATATTGCTGTTGCAATAATACAAATACAACGCCCATCAACAAACCGATAATCCCACCAAAAAAGCTCAATAAAACTCCTTGCAGTAAAAATATATTCCGCAAATCCTTGATATTAGTTCCTAGATTAAAAAGGGTTTTAAGATTTCCTTTTTTATCCAAAATCATCATAATGAGTGCTCCAATCAAGTTAAAAAGTGCTACAATAATCACCAAAGTAAATATCAAATACACCGCGATATTTTCGGTGTTCAGCATTTTATATAAAGCTTCATTCAGCTGTTCTTTGTTCTTTACGGTAATTTTATTCTTGAAAACTGATTGAAGTTTCGCGATAACAGAATTTTCATCAGCTCCTTGTTTTAGCTTAATTTCAAGACCCGAAATCTGATTGGTCTTGTATTCCAATAATTCCTGTGCCAAACCCAAATCAGCAAAAACATATTTAGAATCCAAATCTTCGCTGATTGCATAAATTCCAACCGGAAAAACATCTGTTTTATTAAAAGCCTGAGCAGGATTTTCAATAGCTCCTTTGCCAGGTTTTGGAACAAAAACTTCAAAGGGATTATTGTAATCCAGTAAACCCATCGAGAATTTTTGAGCAATACCATATCCAATAACTACCTGATAAGTATCGGGTTTCAGCCATTGCCCATTGTATAGTTTTTTATTATAATCGCTAACTGTGTTAAAAGTAGAATCAACACCTTTAAGAAAAGTAACCTCTTGTTTTCCATTAAAAGTAAACAACACCCGCTCTTCAATAACCTTAGAATAGGAAGCAACACCTTCAATTGCTGCAATCTCTTTTTCTTGTTTTGGTACAATAAAAAAAGATTTTCCAAGCGTACTACTTACTTTAAGATCGGGGTCAATTTCATTGGTAAACGAAAGACTAAACTCCTTCAGCCCCGTAAAAACCGAGAGCACGACAAACAATGCCATTGCCCCCACAATAATCCCCATACTGGCAATACGATTAATAATATTGATAGCATTATTTTTGCTTTTGCTAAAAATATACCGCTTGGCTATGTAAAGAGGGAAATTCAAATCTTATTGAAATCTGCGTTTGTCCAACAAATCTCTATTCTCTATCGGATTTTCTTGATTTTTCAAGGCATTGTCAATCTTCTCGATATAATCCAAAGAATCATCAATAAAGAAAACCAAATTTGGCACTTTACGCAATTGCAAACGCACTCTTTGTGATAAATCGTGCTTAATCAAAGTCGAATTAGCCTTAATTCCCACCAACGTTTCCGCTGCTTTTTCTTGTGGAAAAATACTTAAATGCACCGTTGCCACAGATAAATCTGTAGTCACGGTAACCTTGGATACTGAAATTATTAAATTTGTAATTCCATTTTTTCTCACTTCACCTTGCAAAATGTCAACCAAATCTTTTTGGATAACTCCGCCTATTTTTTTCTGTCTATTTGTTTCCATGGTGCAAAAATACTATTTTTTTGAGAGACCACCTTACAAAGTCATAAACTCATAAAGTTTTTTATATTTGTTTTATGATTTAGGAGCAGAATTAGGAGCGAAAGATTATGCCTTTTCAGGAGACAAAGTTCCGGCTGTCCGCTATATTCCCGATTTAGAAAAACTACGGCAACAAAGCCTTGTTTTTCTAAATCGGGAGATGCCGCTCCCATCAGGGCTAAAATGAGACAATAGTTCTTTTTTGGAACGATTTAGAAATAAAAATACAATATATATAATGAGAAAAATAGAACACATTGGCAT
>DATEOV010000156.1:0-6192 GCA_035273645.1 Flavobacterium sp.
CTGGAAACGGATTGTAATAATGGTGCAATAATCTTTTCCATTCTAAATACACTTCAGATTCTCTAAAGCCAATTGTATGATCTTCTAATTTTTCCCAATTAACCAATAACAGATATTTATTTTCCTCCTCTATACATTTTCTCAAACTATGATTTACATAACCTGGAATCGAAGCTATAAATTGGCTGGCAACTGCAAAGTCGCTTTCAAATTGAAAGCTTGAACCTTCTTTTACCTGCAGAATAGCCATTTCTAAAACCATATCTATTTTTATATACAAACCCGACAGATTTAAAAAAATGTGTCGGGTTTCTTAACTAATTGTATTTATTTTTTTTAGTAAGGCAGTTTATCTGCAAACCCTGTGATCTCTTCTTTAATGTTTTGCAAGTAGTCAATATCATCAAATCCGTTAATCATATTGTTCTTTTTATATCCATTAATGTCAAAAGATTCTTTTTGACCAGTTACTTTAAGCGTAATGGTTTGCTCTGGTAAATTAATTTCCAATTCTGTATTTGGATCAGCTTCGATCGCTTTGAAAATAGTTTCAGCAAACTCTGCGCTTACTTGAACTGGCAAAACACCAATGTTCAAGCAATTTCCTTTGAAGATGTCTGCAAAGAAACTAGAAACAACCGCACGGAATCCGTAATCGTAAACAGCCCAAGCTGCGTGTTCTCTTGAAGAACCCGAACCAAAGTTTTTTCCGCCCACTAATATTTTTCCGCTGTATGTTTTATCGTTTAAAACGAAATCTGCTTTTGGAGTATCATCTCCATTGTATCTCCAGTCTCTGAAAAGGTTATCTCCAAAACCTTCACGTTTAGTAGCTTTCAAGAAACGAGCTGGGATGATTTGATCCGTATCAACGTTTTCTATTGGTAGTGGCACTGCACTACTCGTAAGGATGTTAAATTTATCGTATGCCATTGTTTATTTTGCTTTAGGCTGTAGGCTTTAGGCCTTAGGCTTTCCCTACAGTTGTATTATAATTAATTTGCTTTAGGCAGTAAGCTATAAGCTGTCAGCCTTTTTAAAAATCTGTTACTAGCTTAAAGCCTATTGCTTAAAGCTTGAAGCGATTTTACATCAAATCTCTTGGATCTGTCAGTTTTCCGGTAACGGCAGCAGCAGCAGCCATAATTGGACTAGCTAAAAGCGTTCTTGAACCAGGACCTTGACGACCTTCAAAGTTTCTGTTTGATGTACTTACAGCATATTTTCCGGCAGGAACTTTATCGTCATTCATTGCTAAACAAGCTGAACAACCCGGCTGACGCAATACAAAACCAGCTTCAGTAAGTATATCCAAAAGACCTTCCTCTTTAATCTGTGCTTCCACAACGTGTGAACCTGGAACAAGCCAAGCGGTAACATTGTCTGCTTTCTTTCTTCCTTTTACAATTTCAGTAAAAGCTCTAAAATCTTCAATACGCCCATTGGTACAACTTCCCAAGAAAACAAAATCAATTGGTTTCCCAATCATCACGTCATCTTCGTTGAAGCCCATATAAGCCAAAGATTTTTTATAAGTTTCCTCTCCGCCTTCCACTTGGTTGGCGTTTGGAATATGTTTTGTGATACCAATTCCCATTCCAGGATTTGTACCATAAGTAATCATTGGTTCGATGTCAGCTGCGTCGATGTTCAATTCAGCATCAAAAACAGCATCAGCATCAGTTTTCAAAGTTTTCCAGTATTCAACTGCTTTAGTCCAAGCTTCTCCTTTTGGAGCGTATAAACGACCTTCCAAGAAATCGAAAGTTTTTTGGTCAGGAGCAATCATACCGCCACGGGCACCCATTTCGATACTCAGGTTACAAACTGTCATACGACCTTCCATTGACATTTCTTCAAAAACATTTCCGGCATATTCAGCAAAATATCCAGTTCCGCCCGAAGTTGTTAATTGTGCAATAATATATAGTGCAACGTCTTTTGGACCCACACCTTTACTCAAAGTTCCATTAACGTTGATGCGCATTTTCTTTGGTTTTGGCTGCATAATACATTGAGTAGCCATTACCATTTCCACCTCTGAAGTTCCGATACCAAAAGCAATCGCTCCAAAAGCACCGTGAGTAGAAGTATGAGAGTCACCACAAACGATAGTCGCACCAGGCAAAGTAATTCCGTTTTCAGGACCTACAACGTGAACGATACCATTTTTTTGATGTCCCAATCCCCAGTGTGAAATACCATATTCAGCTGCATTGTCTTCCAACGCTTTCAATTGGTTTGCAGATAAAGCATCGGCAACCGGTAAGTGTTGGTTTATAGTTGGTGTGTTGTGATCGGCAGTGGCAAAAGTACGCTCAGGATATAATACCTTGATACCTCTTTCTTTTAAACCTAAAAAAGCTACAGGACTAGTCACTTCGTGAATAAAATGACGGTCAATAAAAAACACATCTGGCCCATCTTCTATTTTACGCACCACGTGCGAATCCCATACTTTGTCGAATAATGTAGTACTCATTTTAACTATTTTTTAGTGTATTTCTCTTTTATAATCAGGACAATTTCCTAACAATTATATCATTGGCAACAAATTTAAAAAAGAAAAGAGAGTCGTCAATTTCGAAAAGTGTTTATATACGATACCCAAAAGGGCTTTACAACACTATTGCACTTTAGTTCGTTGTTTTCGATAAAAAAATACACTTTCTAAATTTGACTTTGAAATCCTTTTCAAAGTAGATTTGATGCTTTTTGTTCTGTTTTTAATAATTTGCAAATTTATTACAAATAAAATGCATAAATATCTAATTTTATTAAAAAATCACAACAAAAATTTAAAAAATAGTGATTATTGTCATATTTTGTATTCTGAATATTTGATAAAAATGAATAAAAAAATCAATTTACAAAGCTATAAATAATGCCTTTTTCGAGTTTTTCAACCTCCTTTTTTTTGCTAAAATACTACGACATCCAAAAAAGAGAAGAGATGAATATTTGATTAGAAAGTAGGTTTTTGGAAAGAAACCAAAGGGATGAAATTTAAAAATCATTTGGGCGTGCCCCCGTTGAGAAAAGGGGCTTACTTATAGTGCCGCTTATACAGCCCCTTTCCTCAACGGTGTCGGGCTATCCGCGCTACTTGGTAGCTAGCTTCTATCCCTCACGCGCTCGCAAGAGTATTTCGATGGTCAAGAAATGTTTTTTCACGATCGAAATTTAGAACTTATAGATTGACCTTCGTTTAATCAAATGTTATTTTTGTTGATAACTTACCTATCTCAATCCCCATAAAAAAACCTAAATTTGAACTTCCACCATTTTGTGTTTGAACACTTTTTACTGTCCATAAAATCAATATTTTAAGGCAATTAAAACTTGGTAATTGGAACTTTAATTTTGCTTTTCAGAAACTATGTACTTAATATTCGATACCGAAACCACAGGATTACCTAAGAAATGGGGTGCACCCATTTCTGACACCGACAACTGGCCTAGATGTATACAGATCGCTTGGCAGTTGCACGACGATATGGGGAAACTCATCGAGCATCAGGATTATTTGGTAAAACCAGAAGGTTTCAATATTCCGTATGATGCCGAGCGTATCCACGGAATCTCTACCGAATTGGCCGAAGCCGAAGGTATTTCTTTGGCCGAAGTTTTGGAAAAATTTAATATAGCTTTAGGTAAAGCCAAGTTCATTGTGGGTCAGAATCTAGGTTTTGATATCAACATTATGGGTTGTGAATTCTACCGAATGGGTGTTGCTTCGCCTATGGGTGAAATGCCAATTCTGGATACTTGTACCGAGGTTACTGCTTCATTATTAAAATTGCCTGGAGGACGTGGAGGGAAATTTAAACTACCTACGTTAACCGAATTACATAGTTATCTTTTCAATGTTCCTTTTGCGGAAGCGCACAACGCAACTGCCGACGTTGAGGCTACCACTCGTTGTTTCTTGGAATTAATCCGTAGAGATATTTTTACGAAAGAAGAGCTCGATGTTGAGGTCGGTTATTTCAAGGATTTCAAAAGTAAAAATCCACACGAAATTGAGCTGATAGGTTTAAAACACATTAACCTAAAAGAAGCTTCAGAGAAAATCCGACTTCAATTTGGAGAAAAACAAGCCGTTTCGATTTCCAAAGAAGAACTTACAGAGAATAAAAAAGTATTGATAGATGCGACTTTTGCGCATTTACACAACCATACACAGTTTTCGGTTTTGCAATCGACAATCGGTATTGCTGCATTGGTTACGGCTACTGCCAAAAATAAATTTCCTGCCGTGGCAATGACCGACACAGGAAATATGATGGGAGCTTTCCATTTTGTGAGTGCAGTAATGAATCACAATAAAGCGGCTTCTACCAAAAATGCAGCTTTGGTTGAAAGTGGGGAAGAACCAACGGAATCCGAAATGAAACCTATTGTAGGTTGCGAATTTAATATCTGTGACAACCGTTTGGATAAGACCAAAAAAGACAATGGATATCAAGTCGTTTTGTTGGCCAAAAACAAAAAAGGGTATCATAATTTAGCCAAAATGGCTTCTATTGCTTACACGGAAGGCTTTTATTATGTGCCTAGAATTGATAGAACGATAGTCGAAAAATACAAGGAAGACATTATGGTTTTGTCTGGGAATTTATACGGAGAGATTCCAAGTAAAATTCTGAACATTGGTGAAAACCAGGCTGAAGAGGCTTTGATTTGGTGGAAAGAACAGTTTGGTGCCGATTTTTATCTTGAAATTATGCGTCATAATCAAGAGGATGAAAATAGGATAAACCAAACCTTGATTTCCCTTTCGCAAAAGCATAATGTAAAGTTAATTGCTACCAATAATACCTATTATGTAAATAAGGAAGATGCGAATGCACACGATATTTTATTGTGTGTAAAAGATGGGGAGAAACAGGCAACACCTATTGGTCGCGGTCGCGGATATCGCTATGGATTGCCTAATCAGGAATATTATTATAAGTCGGAGGAGGAAATGAAAAAACTCTTCGCCGATTTGCCTGACGCCATTATGAATATTCAGGAAATCATTGACAAGGTCGAAACTTATTCACTGTATCGTGATGTATTGCTTCCTAAATATGATATTCCACAAGAGTTTGTAGTACCAGAAGATGAGGCAGATGGTGGTGTTCGAGGTGAGAATAAATATTTACGTCACCTTACAATGGTAGGTGCGGAAAAAAGATACGGAGATATTACGCCAGATATCCAAGAACGATTGGATTTTGAGTTATTGACCATTTCCAATTCGGGTTATCCGGGTTACTTTTTGATTGTGCAGGATTTCATTGCCAAAGCAAGAGAAATGGATGTTTCGGTTGGTCCCGGCCGTGGATCTGCTGCGGGTTCTGCAGTGGCTTATTGTTTAGGAATTACCAATATTGACCCGATAAAATATGATTTGCTTTTTGAGCGTTTCTTGAATCCGGATCGTGTGTCCATGCCCGATATTGATATCGATTTTGATGATGAAGGTCGTGGTCGTGTAATGGATTATGTAATCAATAAATATGGAGCCAATCAGGTAGCGCAAATTATTACTTATGGTAAAATGGCAACCAAGTCAGCCATTCGTGATACGGCTCGTGTACTGGATTTGCCATTGTTTGAAGCTGATAAAATTGCGAAGCTGATTCCTGGAATGATGCCTTCCAAGTGGAATTTGGCCCGTTTTATTTCGGAAAAAGAAGAAGATGTTAAAAAAGCTTTGAGATCGGATGAGTTTGAAAATGTAAAAGAACTGATCGCTATAGCCAATGAAGATAGTTTAGCTGGAGAAACCATTCAGCAAGCCAAAATATTGGAAGGTTCGATGCGAAATACTGGTATTCACGCCTGTGGAGTAATTATCACTCCATCGGATATTACCAATTTTGTTCCGGTAACTACTGCCAAGGATTCGGATTTATATGTTACCCAATTTGATAACTCCGTTGCCGAAAGTGCAGGACTGTTAAAGATGGACTTCTTGGGTTTGAAAACCCTTACTTTGATAAAAGATACCGTAAAATTGGTAAAGTATAGAACAGGAATTCAATTGGATCCAGATACTTTCCCGATCGATGACGTTAAGACTTATGAGCTGTTCCAAAGAGGAGAAACGGTTGGTATATTCCAATACGAGTCACCTGGAATGCAAAAATATATGAAGGACTTGAAACCCACGGTTTTTGGGGATTTGATTGCGATGAATGC
>DATEOV010000157.1:0-3559 GCA_035273645.1 Flavobacterium sp.
TCCACTACCATCACTCACGCGGAGTAGTAGTCAATTTCATCATTTTATAAAAACAGTAAATTATTAGAATTTATAAATAAAAAAACTTGGTGTATTTGGAGAATACACTAAGTTTCTATGAAAATATATTGAGTCGCTTCGAATTTGGCATGAAGCGTAGAATGTGGTTAAAGGTTAATTTTTTAAACCAATCTTAAATCCATTGATATATTCGACAGGTTTTTTTCCATCATAGGACATATTATCAATAAAATCGGTGGTTGCCGGCTTGAATCCATCAGTGTAAGGGATGTCTGTTTCCGTGATAAATCCTTCTTCCAACAATAAATTTGCCGCTCGAATCCAAATATCCGGTTTGTATACTTCTTTAATTTTACTGAGATACCAGTCATTAGGCTTTGATTCAGTTATTTGTCCCCAACGTTTCATTTGTGTCATGAACCAAATTCCATCAGAATAATATGGGTAAGTAGCATTGTATTTGAAGAAAACATTAAAATCAGGTATGGAGCGCACATCTCCTTTTTCAAATTCAAAAGTTCCAAGCATCGAATTGTCGATTACGCGTTTCTCCCCATCCACATAGGCTGATTTTGACAAGATACGAGTGGCTTCTTTTCGGTTTTCGGGATTGTCCAGCCATTTTCCAGCTTTGATTAATGCCTTTGTAATGGCTATGGAAGTATTTGGATATTTTGCAACAAACTCTTTGGTCATCACAAATACTTTTTCAGGATGATTTTTCCAAATCTCCCTGCTTGTTACTATGGGAACACCAATGGTTTCTTCAACCGCCTGCTGATTCCATGGCTCTCCAACGCAATAACCATCGATTGTTCCCGCTTTTAATGTTTGAGGCATTTGCGGTGGAGCGGTAACATTCAGCAAAACATCGCCATCTGTATTTCCTTTACTCCCTTGTATGTTGTTATTGTTATAAAAACCAGGATTTATACCACCAGCAGCCAGCCAATATCGCAATTGATAATTGTGTGTTGAATAGGCTGCAACAATACCAAAAGTAAAAGGCTTGTTCATTTTTTTGTAAAAATTTAAGGCTGGTTTCAATGCATAAGAAGGAATGGGGTGTACAGGTCTGCCATATTCTTCAGCAATACTGTCTTTCATTTTGGACCAGATGGAATTGGATACTGTTATCGCATTTCCGTTCAAATCCATGGAATAGGTGGTAACCAGCTGTGCTTGTCTACCACATCCTACGGCTGCTGCTATAGGTTGTCCAGCTAGCATTTGGGCTCCGTCTAGTTGATTGTCAATCACTTTGTCTAATATATCTCTCCAGTTGGCTTGAGCTTCTAAGGTAACCACAAGTCCTTCGTCGTCAAAATAACCTAAAAACTTAGCAATGGCAAGAGGTGCCATATCGGTTAGTTTTATGAATCCAATAGTTACGTTTGGTTTTTCCAATTGTAGTTTTTTGGTTTTCGGCGGACCGATACTTCTTTTTTTCAAAATGGGATTACCAGGTATTTCACTTTTAAAGCTAGTAACAGTAAATGCTATTAATAGTATTGCTGTTAATTGTAAGGATAGTTTTTTCATGGTTATTGGTTTGGCTGTTAATACTTTAGTAAATATACGTAATAGTACTTATTTTGTAAAATTTAAATTACGTAGTTGATGATTTTTATCGAAATTATAATTATGGAGTGTTCTTTATATTTAAATCTTAAAAAAGGGTTTTTAAAAAATGAAAATCATTATTTTTAGAAGTGATTTTAGTAATCTAAAGTTTGATAATTTTTAAAAATAGAGTTGATTAATAGGTTATTATGGTTTTTTATCGGAAATAATGCTTTTTAGTTTTCTAAAAATTTTTCCTAGACTTTTTCTTTATTTATAAAAAAAGCTGCTTCCAAAATGGCATTTTTTTGGAAGCAGCTATACACAAGTAATTAAAATGGGGGATTATTATTTTCTATCCATTTCTTTGGATAAGATGGGTTGTTTTTCGTTCATAATTTTGGTTACGGTGATGTGCATCCAAATTAAACATACAGCTGAAAAAAGTAATATAAAAATCCATGAGCTTGACCAAATTCCGGTGGCAGTCAATAAATAACCAAAGATGATTGGGCCAAAGAAACCACCAAGACCACCAATCATTCCTACCATTCCTCCTACAACTCCTACTTCGGTAGGGAAATAATCTGGAATGTGTTTGTAAACGGCAGCTTTCCCGATTCCCCATGAAATTCCGATTAGGATGACTAATATAAGATACACCCACATATTGGCGCTAAAATGAATAGCTGTAACTCCTTTGGCAATAAGTTCTTTTTTCTTTACTTCTTGGTTTTCGGCTACAACCACTTGTTGCCAAGAATTACGTGTTGGGAATATGGTGTTTTCAATTGGTTTATCAACCTTTAAATTGATTGGGAATTCTTTTTCACCCACTTTTACCAGAGTGCTTGAAACAGCAGTGATAATTCCTTTTTTGGTTGCCAAAACTCCTGGGCCAGAGGTTGTAATATCCATTTTTGGGATCATTAATAAAGCACTTAGAATTACAGATGAACTCAGTACCCAATACATTACTTTTCTGGCGCCGAATTTATCGGATAAAAATCCACCAAAAGCACGGATCACCCCAGACGGTAAGCTGAACATCGTCGCAAACATTCCGCCCATTACCAAACTAGTTTGGTATACATTCATAAAGTTCGGCAAAAGCCATTGGGAATAGGCAACGAAACAACCAAATACCAAGAAGTAATAGGCTCCAAATCTCCAAACTCTGGTGCTTTTTAAAGATTGTAACATTTGAGGTACTGTTTTGGTCTGGTTTTCATTTTTCTTGTTTTTTGTAAAAAGCAAAAAGACAATACCAATTACGACCAATGCAATTCCATATATAATAGGAAGTAGTTTCCATCCATTTTGAGGGTCGGAAATAGAGAATTCATTTAATAAAGAAGGTGCCAAAAACGTGGTGATAGCAGCGCCGGCATTACCCATTCCAAAAATTCCCAAGGCTCTTCCTTGCCATTCTTTCGGATACCAAATAGACGTGAAACCAATACCAACTGCAAAACTGGTCCCAACCATGCCAAAGAAAAAACTTAGCAATGCAAACATGAAAAAGCTATCTGCAAAAGGCAATAGAAACAAAGGAATAGAACAAAGGAGAAGTAATAAAGAGAATACGTATTTACCACCAAATTTATCAGTTAGCATACCTATTGGTAAACGCATTACAGATCCCGTTAAAATTGGAATTCCTAAAAGCCATCCTACTTGGACTACGTCCCATTTGAAGATTCCATTATCAACCAAAAAAGTGACAAGAACCCCATTGAGAGTCCAACAGGCGAAGCACACCGTAAAGGCTAATGTGTTTAAAAATAAAATACGGTGCGATTGTGAGAGGGAGTTTGTTGTTGACATAATACTTATTATTTTTATACAAAACTAAGTAGTATGTAACGTTTAAAACCTGCGAAAACGCAATTTTTGAAAAATAATTACGTATTTATACTTATTGTTTTAAGTATGAATTATTTCAAACACCTAGAAACATAGATAATGTAAGCTT
>DATEOV010000158.1:0-3037 GCA_035273645.1 Flavobacterium sp.
TCATTGGTTGTCAACTCTTCGCAAGGAGGAGGAAGCAAAGACACTTGGATCATAAAGTAATTTCATTTTTAATTATTAAAATGAAACAAAATGAAGACAAAAGCCTTAAACACAGAAAAAAACGACAATCCAATGTTTGCCTTTTTGCCAGAAATGGTTTTAACCCATCTAAACGAAGCGAAACCTACTGAAGAAACTATTGTAGAAAACTCAAATGAACCTGAAACAAAAAAAATAATAATTACAGCAGATCCTGAGATACCAAATTTAGATTCAATTCCAATTCCCGAAACAGTTTCAAAAAAAGAACAAATAAAAGCCGTTGAAACTGTAGAACATATCAGTCTTGAAGAAATAAAAAGTGAAACCGACGAAAATTTAATCAAACGATTTATAAATAAAATAAAAATCTATTAATACTAATTTTTAAAACCAATTCAAATGAAAACAACAATGCTAAGTGGAGTTACAAACGGGATGTTTTTACTCAACAATTATTCGGATTCTCAGGCTCCCATCATAGAGTCAATAATAGAAACCATTGTAGAACCTATTATTTTCAAATGCTAAAATAGAGAACTATTTAGGCCACGGTTTCCAATCATTACAAACTTGTAACTATTACGAGAAGCCATTTTATGGGATTGCGTGAGGGATTACTTCACGATATATTTATTTTCATTGGGGTTCAGTGAATTTCATTTGAACAAAGCGTCATGCACTCGTGATAGCCCGATGCTCTTGAACAAAGGGGCTGTATAACTGGTACTAAAAGTAAGCCCCTTTGCTCAACAGGGTCACGCCCACATGAGCTTTTGCGAACTGACGCAGTATATAATTTTACTGAAAAGGTTACAATTTATAAATCGAATCATATGAAAGCAAATATGCTAAGTCGAGTGGCAGACGGAATGTTCTGGCTCCACAGATATATGGAAAGAACCGATGGCATGTTACTAACTCTTAACACCAGTTATATTCTGTCATTTGACAAAGAAACCGATGATTGTCAAGGCTACAAACCTTTATTAAAATATTATACCGATTTGACATACGACCAAATAAACGAAGTGCAATACGACACCAACTTTGTGCTGAAATACATTATTTGCGATAGTTTGAATCACAATTCGGTTAAAAATTTGGTTGTAAAAGCCCGTGAAAATGCCAGAGGTTCTCAAGACAAAATAACAAAAGAACTCTGGGAACACATCAATTCGTTGTATCATTACATGAACTCACCAGATCTTCCCAAAAAACTGGAAACCTCCGACGCCTTAAAAATTGTAAATAAACTCAACAAAGACCTCCTGCTTTACAACGGTATATTGCAAGTCACTATGCCAAGAGGACTCGGATGGAGCTTTTCGAATATAGGAAAACTAATAGAAAGGTGCTTGCAAACCATCTCAATGACCCAAGCTTATTACGCTCCTATCAATTATAATCTAGACGGAAATGAAGACGTAATGTACTGGAGAAGACTATTACTTTCCTTGTCTGGCTACGAATTGTATCTTAAGAGTTATAGCAATATCAAACACAATCGGAAGGTAGTGCAGCACGTTATTTTCAACCAAGACTTTGCCCATTCTGTGATCTTTACACTCGAATTAATTAATAAATATTTGGATTGCCTTGTAAAAGACAGTGAAATAAGTGAAGCCAGAACATTGTACAATCAATTTGGAAGATTAAAAAGCTACATAGCCTTTACTGACTATCATCACTTGACGGACAAACAATTGGAAGAAGTTCTAGAAACTACAAAAACACAACTGACTCAGTTTTCTGTCGATTTCTCTAAATTATTTTTCTCCTACACCTAGTTTCCTATGGCAATATTCAAAATAGTTCATATTACAAAATACCAATACAACTGGCCCATAAAAGAAAGCATAAACGAAGTACGTTTGTTCCCAAATCATTTTGACAATCAAGACGTGCTCGATTACCAACTCTTGATTACCCATGACCCTAAAGTAGAATATTACCAAGACTATTACGGCAACCGAGTTGCTAATTTCAATAATCTGGAAGCGCATGAAGAAATGATCATCGAATCCAGAATGACTGTTCGAGTTAATCATTCTCTAAAAATACCTAAAATTGACAACACAACTGTTGACGATTTACTGAAACAAAAAAGTGAAAATATAACCTTATTAAGGTTGAGTTATCCTGAATCCATCCAAAAACAAAACGAGATAGAAGCCATTTTGGCAACTATCGATGTAATCAATAAACCAGTCATAACCATTGCACAATTATGCAATCAATACATATTTGACAACTTTATCTATACCAAAGGAATCACCAATATTGAGACCACTATTGATGAAATTTTAGAACTCAAAAAAGGAGTTTGCCAAGATTTCGCACACGTTCTGCTTCAACTGTTAAGAACTGTAGGCATTCCATCCAGATATGTAAGCGGCTATATTTGTCCAAACGAAAGCGGTTTAAGGGGCGAAGGAGCAACTCATGCCTGGGTCGAAATTTACACTCCTACCCAAGGCTGGCTTGGCCTTGATCCCACAAATAATATTTGGACTATGGACAACCACGTAAAACTGGCAGTAGGTAGAAATTTTTATGATTGCACCCCAATCAAAGGAACTTTCAAGGGACTCGCCAGACAAACACTCTCCGTTTGCGTTTCCATAGGCTATGAAGATGGCAGACATTATGAAGAAATAAACGATGTTCAACTTGAAGAAATTCCACAAGAAATAAACGAGCAAATAAATTATATCGAACAACAGCAACAACAATAAAAACCTAATTACTATGTTAATTTGGAGCAGAAACATTTGGCTTTTTTGGCAATATCGTCCCGCTTTCCGTTATAATCTCCCGAAAAAAATCGGGAGGATTTCCTCTTCAATCGGGGCTAAAGGGAAAGATTAGGCCTTTTGGCTAATATCAAAAAAATGCACTTGAGTAAGGGATAAAAAATCCATGCAAATCCGTTTGCCCCTTAAAATCTGTGGGGCATCACACATTCAGGAGTAAATCAGAAATCAAATTTGAGCTG
>DATEOV010000159.1:0-6267 GCA_035273645.1 Flavobacterium sp.
AAGAGGGTAATAAATTACCCTCTTTATAACTAACTCAAAACAAAATGAAGTAAAAAAATTCTTAATATCCAGGGTTCTGTTTAGCATTTTTATTAAACAATGCATCTGCCGGAATTGGATACAATACATATTTTGGATCAGAAGCGATTGGTTTTAATTCTCTAGGCTCCAAAAACTTTCCGAAACGAATCATGTCATTTCTTCTCCATCCTTCATACCATAACTCTTTTCCTCTTTCTAAATAAATACCATCCAAAGTTGCTGGAGTAGATCCTGCAGCCAATTTAGCTCTAACATCAATTTCATCAAGAATTGTTTTTGCTGCTGCAGCTCCACCAGTACCGCCTCTTAAAGCAGCTTCGGCTTTCATTAACAAAGCATCAGAATAACGCATCAATACATAATCATTTTCTGGATTTCCTAAATTGGCATGATCTGGTTCGTATTTTTGAGTACGAATACCTGCAGTTTCCAAAGTAGGTCCACTTGTAATCATGGTTAATTCTTTAGTATAAAAAAGTGGATTACCTTTTCTGTCTTTCAAAGGAATAACCCCTCCTGGTTTATACATTTGTCCGTATTGAAAACCAATTGGATTACCATAAAAAGTAATAATATCTGGTGAAGTATGTTGTCTACGATCATCTGCAGCATCAAATCTGTCATAATATTCTGCTACAGTTGCAAAACCATTCCATCCATCAGGAGTTTGATTGTAGTGCATTCCCATTCTCCATCTTGACTGTATTCCTCCACCTGATCCTAACACATTTTTGGATGAAAATATAATCTCGTTAGAAGTATTGTTTGTTGGAGCAAAATTACTCCAATATTCAGTTGCCAAACCACTTGAAGTGATTGCATCAACATGTGAAATTACCTTATTCATATCGGCTGCATCAAAAGTATATGGTCCAGCTGCATTGTCAGCATTAAATACAGCTTTATTCAAATATAATTTAGCCAATAACAAATGAGCAGCATCGGCGTTAGCAATACTTGCGTCAGTTGGATTACGAGCAGGCAATTTACTCACAATAGCTTCTAGCTCGCTTATTACAAAAGCAGTAGCTTCTTTTCTTGTCCAATATTTAGGATCATCCGTAATTGCAGAACCCTCTTCTCTATAAGGTGCTTGACCAAAGAAATCAATTACATTGTAATAATAAAAAGCTCTTAAAAAACGGGCTTGTGTTTTTTGGGAATCAGTAGCTTGGTTATAAATAACAAGGTTACAATTATACACATTAGTCAACAATGAATTCCAAGCATTTCTAACTTCAACATTATCCGCTCCCCATGTGTGAACGTGAAATTGTCTCCATTTTGCATTATCATCCCAGTCACCACCTCTTGTAGGACCAACTAATCCGTCACCAGACATTTCCTGTAATGTAAACATTTTGTCTTGATCTTGAAATCCTCTTAATCCTTCATAAGCGGACTGCAAAAAACTACTTGTGTTTACATTTCCTCCATCACCACCTGTAACGAAACCATCTAAAACTTCTTCATCTAAATTTGTACAACTCACACCAAAAGCGATTGTACCAACAAAAAAGATGCTTTTAATTATATTTATTCTTTTCATTTTTTTCTTAATTAAAATGTTACACTAACTCCTACAGAAAAACTCTTATCTTTTGGATATGATAAATAATCCATACCTGCAGAAGGAACTCCATTAAGAGCTTTGTCAGTATTTACCTCTGGGTCAAATCCGGAATAGTTTGTGATTACAAATAAGTTTTCACCACTAACAAATAAACGCGCAGAACTTAATTTTATTTTCTCCATAAACGCTCCTTTGAAAGTATATCCAACAGTTAAATTACCTAGTCTCAAGAAGTCTCCGCTTTCTAAATATTTAGTAGATGGTGAGTTTGGATCACTTCCATTTTGAGGAGAGCTTCCAACTTCTGGAGTTACGTTTCTACCACCATATAATGCACTTTTGAAAAAGTAAGCATTTGCAGTATTGTTATATAAATAATGACCGAAAGCACCATAAAACGACATTCCTGCGTCTAAACTTTTATAAGTAAAGCTAGTTGAGAATCCAAGATTGATTTTTGGCAAAGGTTGTTTGTCCAATAATTTTTTATCAGCATTTCCTAAACCTGTGTCCGATCCATCTGCTGCAGCATAAATAGAATTACCAGTTGCATCATATCCTCTAAATTCATAAAGAAAATAAGTATATAATGGATAACCATCTTTGATTATTTCAGCATTAGCACCCGTTAATCCTTGTCCATTAATACCTCCTGCCAGTAAAGAAACTGAACCGAAATTTGTCATTTTATTTTTCAAAAAGGCTGCATTTGCTGCAACGCTCCAAGACATATCTTCTTTGTCAATAATTTTATAGTTTAAAGACACCTCAATACCATCATTAATTAAATTACCTGGTAAATTAACACTTCTATTAGATGCTGGACCTGGTTGCGTTGAAGCTTGAGGAACTGGTGCAATTAAATCTTCAGTATCTCTATAGTAGTAATCTAATGAACCTGACAAACGATTATTTAAAAATGCGAAATCAACACCAACACCATATGAAGCAGTAGTTTCCCAACGTAATTCACTATTTGCTCCTGAAACCGTTTGTGGAGAACCACCATTTCCGTAATTAGATTTTGAAACAGCTGAGTTCACAGGAAACTCTTGATTACCTGTAATACCCCAGTTACCTCTTAATTTAATGTCATTTAAAGAACCTTCTTTATTGTTCACAATTTTATATGCTGCTCCAACTGCTGGAAAATACCCCCATTTGTTATCCTCTCCAAGTTTTGTTGATCCATCAGCACGAATTGACCCATTGACAATTAAATTTTTGTACAATGTAACTTCAGCTTTTGCAAAATAAGACTGTAATTCTATTCTATTTTTATAAGAAGTAGACCTGAACTCCTGAGCAATACCCCCTTGAATATTGTCAACAAGTTGTGTTTGTTCTGGCACATAACCAACACCCCTTGCATTAGAACCTTCAGTATCATAAGAATAATAAGAAAAACCAGCTAATGCATTAAGAGAAACATTATCACTGAAATTATTATCATAGGTCAATGTGTGTTCTAGTGTTTTATTGAACTTATTTATTTGAGATATATCTGCAAAACCTCTTTTTGCAATACCTCCATTTGCAGCATCATTTTTAACTAAATCCTGGCTAAGAATTCTCATAGTAGGCAATAATTGACGTTTTCTAGTAGAACTAGATGATTCTATACCAAATAAGAATTTATATTTAAAATGAGTTCCTAATTTCAAAGTTGCCGCAATACTTCCAAGAACTTTGTTTGTTTGAGTATGATCATCATAAGCATTTAACAATTGAACTGGATTCAGATAGTCATCCCCAACATAAGTATAACTACCATCTGGTTGGTATATTGGTAAAGTTGGATTCCAATATAAAGCAGCACCAATTAAATTTCCAATATAACCGGCATCATTACTAATTAAAGTTGTTTCATCTTTAAGTCCTGCATATAATAAATTAGTATCAACTTTAAGTACACCACCAAAAAAGTTATTTGAATTATTAAATGAAGCAGTATATTTATCAATACCTGTGTTTTTTACAATTCCATCTGTTGAACTAGCACCTAAAGAGAATCTTGTACTAGAATTATCAGACCCACTGCTAATAGATAAATCGTTATTTGAAGTGAACCCACTTCTTAAAATAGCATCTTCCCAATTGTAAGATCTTGATCCTTTATCTGGTCCACCGGCAGCAACAAATTCATCACCGTTTAACAATCTAAAATCTCCTGATATATTACTGAATCTAACCGAAGAATTAAATGTCAATGTAGGAACTTTTGTTTTTCCTTTTTTTGTTGTAATCACAATAACTCCATTTGCTCCACGAGATCCATAAATCGCTGTAGAAGAAGCGTCTTTCAAAACAGAAATACTTTCAATATCATTTTGATTGATGAAATTCAAAGGGTTTCTAGCAGAAGAAGCTCCTATATCAGCGATATTAGTTCCACCAGCTGAAACATCTCCACCGTCTAATGGAACACCATCTACAACATATAGTGGATTATTTCCTGAACGAATAGATGAGTTTCCTCTAATTCTTACTGAAACACCAGCTCCTGGCTCACCACTCGTTTGTGTTACTTGTACCCCGGATACTTTTCCTCTCAATAATTCTGATGGAGAAGTTGCTGATATATTGTCAAATTGTTTTGAACTTAACATATCTACAGCACCAGTTGCATCTTTCTTTTTTACAGAACCATACCCTACAACAATAACTTCACTCAATTGGCTCTGATCTTGTGCCATTTTTACATTTATAGTGCTTTTACCCCCAACACCTACTTCCTGAGTTTTAAGACCAATGTAAGTAAAAACTAAGACTGCGTCTGAACCCACATTCTTAATTGTAAATTTTCCATCAAAATCAGTTTGTGTCTCCGTTTTTGTTCCTTTTACTAATATCGAAACCCCAGGGAGTGGGCCACTCGCATCAGTCACCAATCCTGATATATCTTGCGAATATATCAAGCTAGTACATAGCATGGTTATGAAAACCATTAAGCCTTTTTGTAGACTATTTTTCATACGTAATAAATAAGTTAGTTAATAATTTGGTTATTTGTTTAAAATATAAAGTCAAACATAGTTATTTTATTAAGAAAATTTTAAGAAAAACAAAACTATAACGTTGTAGTTGGACCGAAAACGTTTTCGATTTCGAAAAATGAGTGTTAAAATTTTAAGAAATAAAAATTTATAATGAAATAAAAAAGTGTAAAAAAAACACATTTATTTATTTTTTATCATTTTAATTATAAAATTCAAAATTTAAAGAAAAACCAACGCTTTATTTTAACTCATTTACCTACAATAAAATTCATCCTTTAAATTGATTCAACACTAAAGCCATAGATAACTCATTTGTGATTAATAAAACATAAATCACAACATAAAACGAAAGCATTTTGCAACTCATTGAAATTCAAATCGAAAACGTTTTCGAGACTTCGAAAACGTTTTCGATTTTTATAATTGGACATAACTCAAAATTGAAACCTAATTTTATAATTCGTTATTTTTTAAACTTTAAAATTAAAGACAATGCAATTGAAACTCCACAGAGTATTATTCATTTTGGTGCTCAATCTAATTGCATTGTTGTTTTCCTGCAAAAAAAAGGAAAACCACAGCATAATAGCTATTGCTACCACAGAAACAATTGCAACAGATTCCACTTTGTTTTACAAAGAGCGCTTTCGTCCACAATTTCATTTTTCACCCGAAAAGAAATGGATGAACGACCCAAACGGCTTAGTATTCTACAAAGGAACCTATCATTTATTTTGTCAATATTTCCCTGGAGATATTGTTTGGGGACCAATGCATTGGGGGCATGCAACCAGTAAAGATTTGATCCATTGGAAACATCATAAAATTGCCTTATTCCCAGACAAATTAGGACTCATTTTTTCTGGAAGTGCCGTAATCGATATAAATAATACTTCCGGGCTTGGCTCTATTGAAAATCCTCCAATGATTGCCATTTTTACTTATCATAATATGGAAATCGAAAAGGCAGGAAAAATAAATACCCAATCACAAGGTTTGGCCTACAGCTTAGATGAAGGAGAAACTTGGACAAAATACAAAGGCAATCCGATTATTGGAAACAAGAGTCTGAAAGATTTCAGAGATCCAAAAGTTTTTTGGAATCCAGAGACAAACCTTTGGAATTTGACTTTAGTTGCAGGTGATCATGCTCAATTTTACAGTTCAAAAAATTTGATTGATTGGACATACATGAGTCAATTTGGTAAAAATATCGGTGCACATGGTGGCGTATGGGAATGTCCCGATCTTTTTAAACTAAAAGTAGAAAATTCTACAGCAGAAAAATGGATCTTACTTATCAGTATCAATCCTGGAGCGCCAAATGGAGGTTCTGGAACACAGTATTTCATAGGGGATTATGACGGTATAAGTTTTAAAACAAATCAAAAAGACATCAAGTGGATTGATTATGGAACGGATAATTACGCTGGAGTTAGTTATAATAATACTCCAAATAACGAACGTATTTTTATTGGCTGGATGAGTAACTGGTTGTATGCGCGAAATACTCCAACAAAAAACTGGAGAAGCGCCATGACCTTACCCAGAAAACTTTCGTTAGAAAAAATAGGCAATAATTATGTTCTTAAAAACTACCCTATCCAACAATTGAAAACAAACATAATTCCTGAATATTTTGAAGAATTATTA
>DATEOV010000160.1:0-6482 GCA_035273645.1 Flavobacterium sp.
CTGGAATAGTAAAGACCCAGAACGCATTGCTTTGGCATATACTATTGATACGGAATGGCGTAATAGAACGGATTTTATTAATGGTCGTGATGAGGTAAAAGAATTCTTAAAAGGCAAATGGGAAAAAGAACTCGACTATAAACTAAAAAAAGAGTTATGGGGTTTTCGTGAAAATCGAATGGCAGTTCGTTTTGAATATGAATACCGAAATCAAGCAGGACAATGGTTCCGTGCCTACGGAAATGAAAATTGGGAATTTGATGAAAATGGTTTGATGCGCAAACGTTTTGCCAGTATCAATGATTTACCAATAGATGAAAAAGACAGAAAATTTAAATAATTTCTCATGGCTAAAAATTTTGCAGAAATAGCTTTTACGGACGCTGTCAAAGCGTTACAAGAAAAATATGGTAGTCGAAAAGGTTATGAACGAATGGAAAAGTTCAATGTTATTGATGGCTTGTCCGAAAACGAAATGAGTTTTATAAGCAATCGGGATAGTTTTTATTTGGCATCTATTGGAGAAAAAAAATTTCCTTATATTCAGCATCGAGGCGGACCCAAAGGTTTTGTGAAAGTCTTAGATAAAAACACGATTGGTTTTATTGATTTTTCAGGAAATAAGCAGTACATCTCCGTTGGAAATTTTGCAACCAATAACAATGTTGCACTCATCATGATGGATTATCCTGCAAGGGCGAGACTGAAAATTTTAGCCAAAGCCGAAATCATTGAACTCAAAGACAATCCAGAATTGTTATCTAAACTGGATTTAGTTGAATATCAGTTTCGTACGGAGCGAATGATGCTTTTTCATATTGAAGCTTTTGACTGGAATTGTCCTCAACATATCACACAACGTTTTACTGTGGAAGAAATACAAATTGCTTTTGAACCAAAGTTTCAATACATTTCAAAATTAGAAGAAGAAATAGAAAATCTTAAAAGCAGACTAAAAGAATCTGGTTTAAACTAAATTTGTTTATAAAAATAGAATAGTATGATAGATCAATCCACGTTTACTTTAGTCAATCCACAAAACGGAAATTTAGCTTTCAAACTTTTTGCTTTTGAAAGCTTATCTTGTTTTGATCACATTCAGCGATTGAATTATTATTCATTAATATGGGTTCAAAAGGGGAAAGGTAAAGTAAAAGTAGATTTTTCGGAATATGATTTTACAAAAGACCAATTATTAGCTTTTGCACCCTATCAGCCTTTTATGTTGTCATCCACTGATGCGATCGAGGGGAAAGTGATTCATTTTCATCCCGATTTTTTTTGCATTATGAAGCACCACGATGAAGTGGCTTGTAATGGGGTTTTGTTCAATAATATTTATGAACCACCATATGTGTTTATTGATGAAGGGACTAGAGCCACATTCAATATGGTTTTGGAACAAATGAAGATTGAAATGCAGAATCCAGCACTGGCACAATATGAGTTGTTGATATCCTATTTGAAAATTTTTCTCATTACTGCCTCTCGATTAAAAAAAGAACAGCAGCCAAAAGAGTTTGCTCCAATAGAAGAAAATACAGCGCCATTTATTCTTCAAAATTTAAAAAATTTCATTGAACAGAATTTCAAAACCAAACATTCTGCCAGTGATTATGCCGATTTACTTAATATTTCTCCAAAGGCTTTAGCCAAAATCACCAAAAATCACTTCAATAAAACGTTGACTAATTTGATTGCAGAACGCATTATCATCGAAGCCAAAAGGGAATTGTATTTAACGAATAAACCGGTAAAAGAAATTGCCTATGAACTCGGGTATGATGATGAGCATTATTTTAGTCGTTTCTTTAAAATTAATGCCGAAGTTTCTCCTCAGATGTATCGTGATACCGTTGGTTTTGCCAAGGCAGTCAGTTGATTTAGAGAAATTTTACCTCCAATGTAAACTACCTGACATTTTGCTTTTTATTACTACTATAAATTTGTAGTATCAAAATCGATAAACTAAAAAAAAGTTATCATGAAAAGAGTAATTGTACTGCTGTTGGTTGTTTTGGGATTCTCAGCAACATTCGCGCAAAGTTCACCCAAAAAACTATCCGAATATAATTTGGAAAAAAAAGTTGCCATTCAAGGCTACGATCCCGTGTCTTATTTTAAACAAAATAAAGCAATGAAAGGAAAAGAAGAAATTTTTGCTACTTACGACGGGGTGATTTATCAATTTTCTTCTGCCGCAAATAAAGAAATTTTTTTAAAAAGCCCAGCTTCCTTCGAACCGCAATATGGAGGTTGGTGTGCCTACGCTATGGGGAGTGTTGGTGAAAAAGTCGAAATTAATCCTGAAACTTTCAAAATTATTGATGGGAAATTGTATTTGTTTTATAATGCTTATTTCAACAATACTTTAAAAAGTTGGAACAAAGAGGAAACCAGCTTAAAGGCAAAAGCTGATGTCAATTGGAAGAAATTTATAAAATAAGAAATCATGAAAGGATCAATTGTACAATTGTTATTTCGGCTAACTGCTGCAATTATTTTATTGCAAACATTGTATTTTAAATTTACAGGTGCCGAAGAAAGTGTTTATATTTTCTCTACTTTAGGAATAGAACCGTATGGTAGAATTGGGTCAGGAATAGCCGAGTTAATCGCTGCTATTTTAATTCTGATTCCAAGAACAACTTTGTTGGGTGCATTAATGGGAGCAGGAGTAATGATTGGAGCCATTTTTTTGCATCTTTTTGTGTTGGGAATCGAAGTGAAAAATGACGGAGGAGAGTTGTTTGTTTTGGCAATAATTACCTTTCTTTGTTGTATTGCATTGATTTATTGGAATAAAAGTAAAATCATCAACTTCTTAAAATTGAAACTATAATATGCTAATTCCATCTATAAATAATAGCCTGGACGAATTAATTGGATTGCTCAATCAATTGTCTCAAGAGGAATATTCAAAATCTTGTTTTGAATTAAGTAGCTCCAGCATTGGAGAACATACCCGACATATTATTGAAATGTTTCAGTGTTTAAATCGAAATTATGATTCAGGAATCGTAAATTATGATAAAAGAGATCGAAATGCATTGATTGAAACCAATACTGATTTTGCTATTAAAATGATTTTGGATATCAAAAACAGCATTTCAAAGGATAATAAAAATATTGAATTGCAACAAATAATTGATGGTAATACGGTCAATATAAAAAGTAATTATTATCGAGAATTGCTATATAATTTAGAGCATTGCATTCATCATCAAGCATTGATTAAAGTGGCAATTTTGAAATGTGAAAATGTAGCCGTTGATGCTAATTTTGGTGTGGCTCGTTCTACAATTGAATACAGAAAACAATGTGTACAGTAAGTTTTGTTTGTTCCAATGATAAAGTTATCATTACCTCCAATCGAGATGAAAAAATAATCAGACCGAGTGCAATTCCACCAAAGAACTACACCTTGAATGGAAAAAATATTATTTATCCAAAAGACTCCAAAGCTGGAGGAACTTGGTATGTAGTGGATGAAAACGGAACTGTTTTGGTTTTATTAAACGGAGCTGATAAAAAACATCAAGTACAATTGCACTATCGAAAGAGTCGAGGTCAAATTGTTCTCGAAATGATTAGCAGTACTTCGCCAAAGGAATTTTGGAATGAAATTAATTTAGAAAACATCGAACCTTTTACCTTAGTTTTGTTTCAGGATAAGAAACTTTTTCAATTGCGTTGGAATGGAGTCGAAAAATCAACAGTTAATTTAGAGATTGATAAAAATTACGTTTGGTCTTCATCAACCTTGTATTCCAAAGAGATTCAGGAACAGCGGGCGAGTTGGTTTTACACTTTTTTGGGCTCAAATCCTGAAATGACAGAAACTAAAATGCTTCATTTTCATCGCTATGCCAAAGCTGATAACAATGAAGACGGGTTGGTTATAAATCGGAATAATGAAATGAAAACATTGAGTATTACTCAATCGGTTATCGAGAAAAATAAAGTAATGATTCGTCATTTGGACTTGATTGCAGAAAAAGAGTATTCCAAAACTTTTATTACTATTTAATAGCTTTGCCAAAGCTTTAAACTTTGTCAAAGCTCATAAAACAATTACAAAATTGAAACTATTCTTTCACAAATTGACCCATTGGGAATATTGGCCTTTTCAAATCGTTTATACCCCGATTTATTTTTTATGGGCATATTATTCGATGAAAGCAAAATCTATTTTTTTCTTCAGCGCTTCCAATCCAACCATCAAAAATGGGGGTTTTATAATGGAAAGTAAAAAGCAAATTTATAATTTGATTCCACAAAAATATTATCCCAAAACGGAATTGGTCAAAGTAGGAACTTCTATTGTAGAAATAAATAAAGTATTGAAAAATTCAGGAATTAAATATCCCTTTATTGCCAAACCCGATATTGGTTTGCGAGGTTCTGCTGTCAAAAAAATTGAAACTCCAGCCGATCTAAAACAATATACAGAAAGGGCGAGTTTCGACTTTATTGTACAGGATTTGATTCCGTATGAAAATGAAATAGGTGTTTTTTACGTGCGCTATCCACACGAAAAAGAGGGTAGGATCACAGGGATAGTTGCTAAGGAGTTTTTAACAATTACTGGAAATGGAGTGGCAACTATCGAAGAATTGATAAAAGAGAATCCTCGATATGAATTGCAATTAAAAGTGTTGAAACAGGAATACGGAAGTAAATTACAAGAAGTTTTGTCTGATGGCGAAAAATTAAATTTGGTGCCTTACGGAAATCATGCTCGTGGAGCCAAATTTATTGATGTAAGTCATTGGGTAACGCAGGAACTTACAGCAACTTTCAATGAAATGTGTGTACAAATCCCAGGATTTCATTTTGGAAGATTAGATATTATGTATGGTTCATTTGAAGATTTGGAACAAGGGAAAAACTTCTCGGTTGTTGAACTGAATGGAGCTGCCAGTGAACCAACTCACATTTATGATCCTAAACATAACTTACTATTTGCATGGAAAGAACTCGCTAGACACATTACATATATGTTTGAAATTAGTGTAGCAAATTATCAAAATGGGGTTCCGTATTTGTCACATAAAGTAGGAATGAAGGAATATCGTTTGCATCAATTGCAAAATAAGAAAATTATAAATTTTCAATAGATGAAAGCTTTTAAAAATATAATAGTTGGATTTATTGTAAGCTTTTTAGGTTCCCTGCCTCTTGGTTATTTGAACATTATTGGAGTTGAGGTTTTTTCTAAATTTGGAATGAATCCGTTGGTGTCTTATTTATTAGGTGTGATTGTCGTTGAGGCTGTTGTGATTTATTTTACGGTGATTTTTGCCAACGAATTGGTGAACAATAAAAAACTAATGAAAGGCATTGATTTTTTTGCTGTATTTTTTCTTTTGTTGTTGGCCTATTTATTTTATGCCCATTCGAATCAAACTGTCGGAGACCATAATTATTTGGTAGGTTATGTTCGATATTCTCCTTTTCTAATCGGTATGGTTTTGTGTGGATTGAATTTTCTTCAAATACCTTTTTGGATGGCTTGGAATTTGTATCTATTGAATGCAAAATACATAAGTTTAGTGGGTAACATTAAATTCCATTATATCTTTGGGACATTGGTTGGAACTTTTTGGGGAATGTTGGTGGCAATATTGGTGTTGGATTCTTTATCCCAGAACCAATTTTCTTTTTCAAAATATATAATGCCGATAGGTATTCCGTTGTTTTTTATAGGATTGGCTTGTTTTCAAGCCCGTAAAGTGTATAAGAAGTATTTAAAGAAAACGATTAGATAGATGCTTGATTCATATCGTAAGCCAAAATAAAATAATTGTTGTTATTGAATTGAAAATCACCAATTACAGACCATTTTAACTTTTCAATATGTGCTTTTTGTGAAGGTAAATTGGTTTTGTTGATGAAAGTTATACTTACTGGAAATCTTTTCAAAAGATGTACACGCATAAAATCGAAAAAAGGATTAATCAAGCCTTTTCCTCTATATTTCTTGTCGATGCAAATGGGGCCGTATTGAAAAGTATTGGTGTCAGTCATTTTAAAGTCCTTGAAAGAAAGTTCAGGAAGCATAGGAGTCATGTGGTTAAAAATTGCCCATTGACTGAAATATTCCCAACTTGCCGCAAAAATATAAGCTATGATTTTTTGATTGTCTTTAGCAATAAACAAACCCTCTTGACGAATCACTTCCTGTAATTGTTCAACAGAAAAAGGAGTAGTTACAAATCCAGAAGCTTTTTCTTCTTCGGTCATATTAGATACCAGATAAAGGCTCTGTAATTCCAATACGCCTTCTATGTCTGTATTTTTTGCTACTTCAAATTGGATGTTTTCAATCATCATTAGATATCCTAAATTTTTTATTTTTTTTGCAAAAATACGAAAAGCATTTAATCGCATTAATTTAATTGGAATGAAATTGCAGAAAAGCTTTTCATCATTGCTTTAATTGTAAAAAAAACGAAATAACATTTTGACTAAATCCGATT
>DATEOV010000161.1:0-3240 GCA_035273645.1 Flavobacterium sp.
CAGTTCATTGTTTTTTGATGGCGTTGTGTAATTATTGATTAAAACTTTGGCTCTAGAGATGTTGATTCCGGTAATTACGGAAGCATTTTTAGCGCTAAAATTTAATAGGACCAATACTTTTTTGCCTTCAAGTTCTCGGGTGTAGGCATATACATTAGGATTTTCTTTATCCAAAAGAGTGTATTTTCCATAAACCAATACTGGATTTTTTTTGCGCAATTGAACCATCTTTCTAAAATAATTTAACACCGAGTTGGGGTCTTTGTCTTGAGCTTCGACATTCAAAACGGTGTGATTGTCGTTTACTTTTAACCAAGGAGTTCCTGTTGTAAATCCACCGTTGGTTGAGCTGTCCCATTGGAAAGGTGTTCTTCCATTATCTCTTGCCCCACCTGTTTTTTGATCTTCAATGAATTGCTTTAGATCGCCACCGGCGTTTTTTACTTTTTCGTATTCAGCAAAAACTTCAATATCACGATAATCTTCAATTTTATCAAATTTGGCATTTACCATTCCTATTTCGTCTCCGTTATAATAATAGGGAGTTCCTCTCATTGACAGTAAAAAAGTTGTCAGTAGTTTTGAGGAATAATCATGAAACTCTGGAGAATCATTTCCCCATCGAGTTGCCATTCTGGGTTGGTCGTGATTGCCTAAATAGATGGTTCCCCAGCCTTTATCTTGGTAGACTGCATCCCAGTCTGAATAGATTTTTTTGAAATCAACTAACGAATATGGTCCCGATTTTTTGAAATAACCAGGAATGTACCCCAAATTGGTTCCTTCAAAATGATATCCCATATTTAACTCTTTTCTGTCGGCATCCACAAAATTCAACGCTGTTGAGGTTAGCATTCCTGCGCCTTCGGCCAATGACATACAATCATATTTGCTCAGAACTTCACGGTTCATTTCTTGAAGGTATTCGTGTAAATGTGGGCCACTTCCCATGTAAACATCCCAACGTCCATGGTAGTTTTTGTCCAATTCTGCTTGAGTGATAACAGGGAAACTTGGGTCTTTCGAAATAAAAGGAATCACATCCATTCGAAAACCATCAATGCCTTTATCGAGCCACCAGCGCATCATGCTGTAGATTTCCTGTCTAACTTTTGGGTTTTCCCAATTCAAATCGGGTTGTTTGAAATTGAAATAATGCAGGTAATAAGAATCGGTAGTTTTGTCGTATCTCCAACCACTTCCGTCAGCTTCAAATGCTCCTGGACGGAAGGCTGGTTTTCCTTTTTCTGCCGGCCACCAATGGTAGTAATCTCGGTATGGATTATCTCGAGATTTTCGACTTTCTTGGAACCATTTATGTTCGTCACTACTGTGATTGACAACCAAATCCATCACGAGTTTGATTCCTCTTTCATGCATTCCTTTTAACAAAGTATCAAAATCTTGCATTGTGCCAAATTCTTTCATAATATTTTGATAATCGGAAATATCGTAACCGTTATCTGCATTTGGAGAACTGTAAATTGGATTTAGCCAAATGATATCGACACCCAAACTTTTTAAGTAGTCCAGTTTGGAAATAATTCCTTTCAAATCGCCTACGCCATCGCCATCAGAGTCTTTGAAACTGCGTGGGTAAATTTGGTAAACGACTGCTTCTTTCCACCATTTTCTTTCAATAGGCGCTTTTTTTTCTTGAGCTGTCATAGTGTTGCAAATGATAGTAATGAGGGTAATTAATACGAGCGAAAGTGTGGTATGTTTTTTCATTTCAGTTGTTGTTTATTTTTTTAACGGATTCATAAAAGAATCAATAGTTGATTTGTTGATTTTGGGATTGGCTCCTTCTTTTTGTGCCACTAATGCCCCAATTGCACAAGCAAAATCGATGGCGCTTTGAGGTTGCTCCCCAGCTAATAATTTACTTAACAGTCCTGCCAAAAAAGAATCGCCAGCTCCAACAGTATCGGCTACCTTTATTTTGTAACCACTATTGTAATGGAATTGATTGTTATAATATAAAACTGCTCCGTGACTGCCTTTGGTAACGCAAATATGTCTGGTGTTAGTTTGCTCGGCAATAAAAAGGATATTTTGTTCCAATGAATGAAAAGGTGATCGTAGATATTCACTTATTTCATAAATTTCATCATCATTGAACTTTATAAAATCTGCCTCGTGCATCAGGTGATTAAGTAATTCTTTATTGTAAAAAGGAGCACGTAGATTGACATCAAAAACAGTATATTTTGCATAATTTATTAATTCAAACAAAGTGTTTTGCGAAACACTATCCCTACAAACAAGACTGCCAAAAACTAATGCATCGGCTTTTTTTACTGTGATTTCATTTTCTGGTGTTTCAATAATTTTGTCCCAAGCGGCTGGATAATTAATAGTGTAGGAAGCAGAACCTTTATCGTTCAATTGGACAATGACTTCTCCTGTTTTTAAGTCCTTATCAACTTGTATGGAATCCGAATTTACCTTGTGGTCTTTGATGTATTGCAGCAATTCTTTTCCTATTTCGTCATTTCCTATTCGGCTTATTATTTGAGATTGTATTCCCAAAGAAGCGAGTCGAATGGCAACATTTAATGGCGCCCCTCCAATTTTTTTATGATTTGGAAAGATGTCAAACAAGACTTCTCCATAGCAAACAACATTAATTTTTGAGTCAATTGTGTTCATTTATAAGGGGCTTTTATTTTTAGTTGTTTTGGATGCAGAGCTTGTTTCCCAAATATCTTTTATTTTAGAAATACTAAGGTTTTTAATTTCTTGATTTTCATCAGATTGTATACTTAATTTGGTATATGGTTTATTAGGGAATATTTGTTCCGTAAAGGAATAAACACCACCATTCAAGAAAATTTCTATAGAGGACCAATCCAAAATAATTTGATAATCTAAAGTTGCTGTTGTCAGATTGGGTGTCTCGGTTTTGTGAATTGATTTTCCAAAATTGGCTTCAAAATTTACTAATCCAGAATGTGTTCTGTCTATTGAAAAGGAATTCATTTTGTGGTTATAAATAAGAACTAATGAATCATTGACTTCATTTGAAAATGTCAATTTTAAATTTTTGGCTGAAGCTTTAAAATCAATTTGAGATTGATTGAGATGATTGTACTCAAAAACTATTTTTTTATTTGCTTTAATGGATAACAATTCTTCTGAATATTCAGGTATTATAATAGTTTTCAATTGTTGGACTGGACTGTTTTTAAGAACATAATTTTTGCCTATTTTTTCTAACGAAAGCTTTCTCGGTAAGGT
>DATEOV010000162.1:0-5143 GCA_035273645.1 Flavobacterium sp.
AGTCAGCATATTAAACGCTACCCCAAAAAAAGCAGCAGCTATTATTCTAGGAAAATCGTTGAGCGCAATTTTTTCTTTGGGCATAAAAAGCCAAACCAACCAAAACAGGAGCATGGAACCACCTGCACGTAAAAGGATGAATCCATACGCATCGATGTATTTTGGCATAACATCTTTGGCAATGGTAAAAGTAACGCCGTAAATTATGGAAACAAAAGTAGCGCCTAATAAGGCAATATTTCTTTTTGACATTAACCCAACGCTTTCATTACTTGAAGGATATTTTGTTGCGTGTTGCCAATGTATATTTTGTCATTTATTATAAAAACAGGACGGCTTAAGAAGGTATAATGTTCCAAAATGTATTTTTTAAAATCATCTTCGGTGAGGGATTTGTTTTTTAAATCCATCGATTTATACAATTGTGCTTTTTTGCTGAACAGCGATTCGTAACTTCCAGATAGACGATACATTTCCTCCAATTCTTCAACAGTGATTGGGTTTTGCTTGATGTCATGAAAAACCAAATCATGATCTTTTGGAAGTGATTTTATGATTTTTCGACAAGTGTCACAAGAAGCGAGATAGTATATTTTGTTCATTATTTTTCTATTTTCTAAATGCAAAGGAAAACATTTGACATTTAAAATGTTTAATTTTATGCAAAAATTAAACTTATGAAAGATACATTTGAAGTTAACAGCACTAGCAGAAAAATGCTAAATGCTTATTTTGAAAATTATACATTAGAGCAATTGAATAAAGTTCCAGAAGGATTTAGTAATAATTTAATTTGGAATATAGGTCACATTGTTGTGACACAGCAATTATTAGTTTATAAATTATCAGGATTGCCGATGATGGTTTCTGATGAAATGGTAGAAAAATATAAAAAAGGTACTAAGCCAGAACAAGATGTTACACAAGCTGAGGCAGATGAGATAAAAAATTTGTTGTTTGATACTTTGCATAAATTGGAAGTAGACTACAACAATGGCATTTTTGTAAATTACCAAGAATATCCAACATCTACTGGGTTTATTTTGAAAAGCGCTGTAGGGGCTATTGAATTCAATAACTTTCACGAAGGCTTGCATATCGGAATAATGATGAGTATTAGAAAGTTTGTATAAATTTGTTTATTAGTTCAATAAAATAAAGAAGTTACTCTAGATATTAAGAGAAAGAATCTAAAAAAGATAAAATGAAATTCAATACCAAAGTAATTCATGGTGGACAACATCATGATCCTAGTACAGGAGCAGTAATGCCTCCCGTTTATCAAACATCAACCTTTGTGCAAACAAGTCCGGGAAAACCTTTAAATCCAGATTACGAATACAGTAGAGCGGCAAATCCAACACGAACTGCTTTGGAAATGGCATTGGCCAGTATTGAAAATGGAACTCGTGGATTGGCTTTTTCGTCAGGACTGGCCGCTACAGATTGTCTTTTAAGGTCCTTTAAAGCAGGTGATGAAATCATTGCTATGGATGATTTGTACGGCGGAACCTATAGAATGTTTACTCGTATTTATAAAGACAGCGGAATCGTGTTTCATTTTGTTGACATGAATGATTTGGATAAATTCAAGTCGTTGATCAATGAAAACACCAAATTAGTTTGGGTAGAAACTCCAACCAATCCCTTAATGAAATTGGCTGATATCCAGGAAATTGCCAAAATAACCAAAGCTAATAATATCCTTTTTGCAGTAGATAATACTTTTGCGACTCCTTATTTGCAAAAGCCTTTGGACTTAGGGGCTGATATTGTTATGCACTCGGCTACCAAATATTTGGGAGGGCACTCGGATGTAATTGCAGGGGCTTTGATTGTAAAAGACGAAGCGTTGGGTAATCAATTGCATTTTCAACAATTTGCAACAGGGGCGACTCTTGGTCCAATGGACAGCTTTTTAGTATTAAGAGGAATAAAAACACTGCATTTGAGAGTGCAAAGACATTGTGAAAATGGAACTAAAATAGTTGAATTCTTGGGTAATCATCCTAAAATAAAAACCGTTTATTATCCGGGATTACCAAGTCACCCATATCACGAAATTGCCAAAAAGCAAATGAGCGGTTTTGGAGGAATGGTGACTTTTACGTTTGTATCTGGTAAAAAAGAAGAAGCAGTACAGTTTTTAGAAAAACTAAAAGTCTTTACTTTGGCAGAATCTCTTGGTGGTGTAGAATCGTTAGCCAATCATCCGGCATTAATGACCCACGCATCGATTCCTGAGGACAAACGAAAAGAAGTTGGAATAACTGATGATATGGTTCGTTTGAGTGTCGGTATAGAAGATGCTGAAGATTTAATAGCTGACTTACAACAAGCATTAGCTTAAAAAAAAATCCCAACTTTATAAAAGTTGGGATTTTTTTTGAATATTTGTTTTTTAATTGTCTAAATAATAAATATAGCCTAACCCAACAAAAGTAAGCCAGTCATTTTGTTTGTTTTCCTTGAATAAATCTTTATTTGGATTAAGTCCATCAACCCAATCTGAAGCGAAATATTGGGCTCTTGTATCCAGAATAAGATCGGACATTGTTGTCAACTTATAACGAATTCCAAGATTAAGGGTTAAAGAAAAGACAGCTTTACTTTCATTTGAATATCCATGAGGATGTCCATCTGATGGAATTAAATATTTTACAGGAGTAACGCTTGGATCACCCATTTCTCCCAAAGTAGATGTAGCAGTTGCGTTATAGTAACCAATTTGTGGTCCTAAACTAATATAAGGGGCCCAACTACCAATCTTTCTTTCAAAATCGTGGATATGTTTGAAATTATATTCAAGTTGCATTCCAAAATTAAACAATTCAGTGGTACCCCTCATTGATCCGAGACGTTTTGGTACTGGTTTGTTTGCTTCAATTTCAACCCATTCTCCATAGTGCTTCAAGTTGGTTTTACTGTACGAAAGTTCAGACCTTACTTTAAAATGTTCTTTGAAATATTCATTAATATTGTCTTTATACGAGAAACTCATATAATCTACAAAGGCAATTCCAAATCCTTGATTTTCTAAATTGTTTTTGGTGTTATCTCGTTGTCCATAGTCTGATCGAAACTCAACTCGACCACTGATAACGCCAATTTCATGCGAAATTCCACGTTGAGAAAAGGAATTATGGGGCAGGCCAATTAGTAAGAATAATACAAATAATTTAAGTTTGATCATAGGTAGGTGATATTTTCGAAACGAAGCAAAGATATAAAAACTACAACTACAGAGAATAATAATAATATCAAATTTAAAAATAAGTGCATATTATTCTATTCTTTACGAAAACTACATCGATTTCGTAAAAACAGTATGCCTTGTGTTGAATTTTTTATAAATGATTAATAAAAAGATAATTTTACTGTAATGACACGCAAAAAAAGTTAAAATATTTGAATAAGATGTATCTTTGCAAAACTAACGGAAACGTTTTTGAAACGTTTATAATTTTATGATCATGTCACAAAGTATTACAGATTTTATCGAATTGGTTGCCAAAAAAAATCCGAACGAGCCGGAATTTATGCAAGCTGTTACTGAAGTTGCTGAAACAGTAATTCCTTTCATCGAACAAAACAAAAAATACCAAAATAAAATGATTTTGGAAAGAATGGTCGAGTCAGATCGTATCATTATGTTCCGAGTAGTTTGGGTAGATGATAAAGGTGATACACAAGTAAATAGAGGATACCGTATTCAAATGAATTCGGCTATCGGACCATATAAAGGAGGGATTCGTTTCCATCCTTCAGTAAATTTAAGTATTTTGAAGTTCTTGGCTTTTGAACAAACCTTCAAAAACAGCTTGACTACATTGCCAATGGGTGGTGGAAAAGGTGGAGCTGATTTTGATCCAAAAGGAAAATCAGACAATGAAGTAATGCGTTTTTGTCAAGCTTTCATGACTGAATTATCTAAACATATTGGTGCTGACACTGATGTACCTGCTGGAGATATTGGTGTAGGTGGAAGAGAAGTTGGATACATGTTTGGTCAATATAAAAGATTAGTAAATGAATTTACCGGAGTTTTAACTGGTAAAGGAATTTCTTTCGGAGGTTCATTAATCCGTCCGGAAGCAACTGGATACGGAGATGTATATTTTGCACAAAGTATGTTGGCTACCAAAGGAGAAAGCTTTACTGGGAAAACAGTAGTAATCTCTGGATCTGGAAACGTAGCTCAATATGCTGCTCAAAAAGTAATTCAATTAGGAGGTAAAGTAGTGACTATGTCTGATTCTGCAGGATATATCTATGATGCTGATGGAATTGATGAAGCTAAATTGGCTCATGTAATGGAAATCAAAAATGAGTTAAGAGGAAGAATTAGTGATTACGTTACAAAATATCCAAATGCAAAATATGTAGCTGGTAATCGTCCATGGGAAGTAAAATGTGATGTAGCCTTACCTTGTGCAACTCAAAACGAATTGAACGAAGAGGAAGCCAAAGCACTTGTTGCAAACGGATGTATCTGTGTTGCCGAAGGAGCAAATATGCCTTCTACACCAGAAGCTGTTCACGTTTTCCAAAAAGCTAAAATTTTATTCGCTCCAGGAAAAGCCTCAAATGCTGGTGGAGTTGCTACTTCAGGACTTGAAATGTCTCAAAATTCATTGCGTTTAAGCTGGACTTCAGAAGAAGTGGATGATAGATTAAAATTGATTATGAAAGACATTCACGCTTCATGTGTGAAATACGGTACTGATGAAACTGGATATGTTGACTACGTAAGAGGAGCCAACATTGCAGGATTTGTAAAAGTTGCCGATGCCATGCTTGCTCAAGGAGTGGTTTAAAGATTGCAGATTTAAGAATTCAGATTTAAAATATAGAATTCATAAATAGTATGAAATGCCTTTTTTCTGTAAAGATTAAAGGCATTTTTTTATGCTTATAAAATTCAGTTCTAACAGCATTTACTTCGTCAGTTCGCAAAAGCTCGTGTGGGCGAAACCCCATTATAAAAAGTGGGCTACTTTAGATGCCGTTTATTCGCCCACTTTCCATAATGCGGTCGGGCTATCCACGCTACTTCGGTAGCTTGTTCCTATCCCTTTCGCGAACACACAAATTCTAGGGAGACGAGATATTTATTTTCTTTCAAGATCAAAAGTATAATCAC
>DATEOV010000163.1:0-15598 GCA_035273645.1 Flavobacterium sp.
CTGGTTAGTAGGAGGCTTTTTCTCATGGCTGATCGTTCCGCCAATTGCTGCGTATCTAACAATTCCGAATTTTACTGAAATAATTGCTACTGCTGCTCCATCTGTAAAAGTATTGGCTTATGCCATGGGATTGATATGGGGAATTGGAGGACTAACTTACGGATTAGGTGTTCGCTACTTGGGAATGTCATTAGGTAATTCTATTACTTTAGGATTCTGTTCCGCTTTTGGAGCCTTGATCCCGCCAATCTATTATAATTTTAATGCAGTAGAAGGCAAAGAATCAATCAGTGATATGTTTGCTAATTCTGGAGGCCAAATGGTTTTGATAGGTGTATTGGTATGCATCATTGGAATTACTATTTTAGGAAAAGCAGGAATGCTAAAAGAAAAAGACTTTGCAACCGGACACGAAGACAAAGACAAGGACTTTAGTTTAGTAAAGGGTTTGATTATTGCCGTTGTATCTGGTATTTTAAGCTCATTTTTCAACTTCGGGATTGAAGCTGCAAAACCAATGGCAGATGTAGCCAATGAGGCTTGGAAAACAGTAAATCCAAATCAAGGAGAATTTTTGTTTCAAAATAATGTTTCTTATATAATTATACTTTGGGGCGGATTAACAACCAATTTTATATGGTGTATCTATCTTAATTTCAAAAACAAAACTTTCGGTAATTATACAGATACAAAAACTCCGATTTCGAAAAACGTACTTTTTTCTGCTATTGCAGGTACTATGTGGTTTTTACAGTTTTTCTTTTATGGAATGGGAGAAAGTAAATTAGGAAACGGAGCCAGTTCTTGGATTCTTCACATGTCTACCATTATTCTTACAGCAAATTTTTGGGGCTTTTACCTAAAAGAATGGAAAGGCGTTACCAAAAAAACCTTTAATACATTCCTTTTAGGAATTGCACTTATGTTCCTGTCTATTATTTTGGTAGGAATTGGAAACTCTTTATAAATCAAATAGTAATTACTAAATAAATATTATAATCAAATGTCAAATATAAATACAAAAAATATGAATTTTAAGCATGTGAGCTATCTTTGGGATGAAGCAAAAGCTACAGAATTAGCAGGTGATGAAGTTGCGCTTTTTATTTACCGATCTAATTTATTAGGAGCAGATTTACGATTAACAAATTATGGAGGAGGAAATACTTCCGTAAAAATTACCGACAAAGATCCATTAACAGGTGATGTGTCCGATGTGATGTGGATTAAAGGTTCGGGTGGAGACATCGGAACATTAACTAAATCAGGATGTGCAGCACTTTATTTGGACAGACTTCACAATCTTGAAAAAGTATATAAAGGAATTGAGTTCGAAGATGAAATGGTAGAATTGTTCAACCACTGTATTTTTGATTTGTCTTCAAAAGCACCTTCAATTGATACGCCTTTACACGGTTTCTTGCCGTTCAAGCATATTGATCATTTACATCCAGATGCTGCTATTGCAATCGCTGCCGCAAAAGATGGAGCAAAAATCACCGAAGAATTATTCAATGGAGAAATCGGTTGGGTGGGTTGGCAACGTCCAGGCTTTGATTTAGGGCTTCAGTTGAGAAGTTGTTTGGAAGAGGCAGCTGCGAAAGGAATAAAACTAAAAGGAATCATGTTAGGTTCTCATGGTTTGTTTACTTGGGGAGATACCGCTTATGAAAGTTATATCAACACTTTAGAAGTTATCGAGAAATGTGCAGAATATCTTGAAAGTAACTATGGTAAAAAACGCCCAGTTTTTGGAGGCCAAAAATTAGAAAGTTTAAATCCAGAAGCGCGCCAATTGCAAGCAGCGAAAGTAGCTCCAATTTTAAGAGGTTTCTGTTCATCAGAACGTAAAATGATTGGTCACTATACAGATGATGCTAGAGTTTTAGAATTCATTAATTCTAATGATTTAGAGAAATTAGCGCCACTTGGAACATCTTGTCCAGACCACTTTTTGAGAACAAAAATCAGTCCTTTGGTTTTAAAATTAGATCCAAACGAAGATTTGTCTGATGTTGATGCAATCAAAGCGAAGATTTCGTCAGCATTTGAATCTTACCGCGAAATGTATAAAGAATATCATAATACGTGCAAAAAATCGAATTCACCAGCCATGCGTGATCCAAATCCAGTGGTTATTTTATATCCTGGAGTAGGTATGTTTACTTTTGCAAAAGATAAAACAATGGCTCGTTTGGCATCAGAGTATTATGTGAATGCCGTAAACGTGATGAAAGGTGCAGAAGCAGTTTCAGAATACACTTCATTACCTCGTCAGGAAGCTTTTGATATTGAATATTGGTTGCTGGAAGAAGCAAAATTGCAGCGTATGCCAAAACCAAAAGCATTGTCAGGAAGAGTAGCACTTATTACTGGTTCTGGTGGTGGAATTGGTAAAGCTATCGCTAAAAAATTCGCTGAAGAAGGTGCTTGTGTTATCCTTAATGATATTGATGAAGAGCGTTTAGCTGGTGCTAAAGCTGAATTCGTTAAATTGTTTGGAAAAGATGCTGTTGATAGTACACTTTTGAATGTAACTAACGAAGTTAGTGCCGAAAAAGCCTATGATGCATCTGCTTTAGCTTTTGGAGGTGTAGATATAGTGGTAAACAATGCTGGTATTAGTATTTCTAAATCTATTGCAGAACATACTTTAGAAGAATGGGATAGATTATATGATATTTTAGTAAAAGGACAATTTATTGTTTCTAAAGCTGGAATCGAGGTAATGCGCAAACAAGGTTTTGGAGGAGATATTGTAAATATTGTATCTAAAAATGCTGTAGTTGCAGGACCAAACAATCCTGGTTACGGTTCGGCAAAAGCTGCACAGGCACATTTAACGCGTTTAATGGCTGCCGAATTAGGTCCTGATAAAATTCGTGTAAACACAGTAAATCCAGATGCAGTAATCTCTGATTCCAATATTTGGTCAGGTGGTTGGGCTGAAGGTCGTGCCAAAGCTTACGGAGTAACGGTAGCTGAATTACCTGCTTACTATGCGAAACGTACTTTATTGAACGAAATTATATTGCCAGATGATATTGCCAATGCTTGTTTTTCATTTGTAGGGGGTTTGTTGAATAAATCAACAGGGAATGCCTTGAATGTTGATGGCGGAGTTGCGATGGGCTTCTATAGATAATTTTGGTTAGTTTTTGTTTTTAGATTGATATTTCTAACGTTCAGATTTTGGACGTTAGATTTATCTGAAATTGAAATTATTCCAACTAGAAATGGAACAACTTTAAAATCCTCTTTTGACTTAACTTTCAAAATAAGTTTTATTTCACTTAAAAAAAAATACCATGTTAATTGATTCCAATAAAATAGCCTCACATAATGAAGATTTAATAAAATCTCATGCCAGTAAACTAATTTTTACTGCTTCAGAAATTGCTGAAACCGAAAATATTATCCAAAAACTAGTTGATTTCCAAATCGCAATTCCATCTTGGGCTTTAGGCACAGGAGGAACGCGATTCGGGCGTTTCCCAGGTGGAGGAGAACCACGTTCATTAGAAGAAAAAATAGAAGACGTTGGTTTGTTACACGCTTTGAATAATGCCTCAGGAGCCATTTCTTTGCATATTCCTTGGGATATTCCAACGGATTACAACGCTATCAAAAGTTTGGCGGCACAGAATAATTTAAAGTTTGATGCAGTGAACTCCAATACTTTTCAAGATCAAACCAGTCAAGAACACACTTATAAATTTGGTTCATTACAAAACGTAAATAAAGCAGTTCGTAAACAAGCTGTAGCTCATAATATTGAAGTAATTCAACAAGGAATTGCTTTAGGTTCGGAGTCATTAACGGTTTGGCTGGCTGATGGATCTTCTTTTCCAGGGCAGTTGAATTTTCGTAAAGCATACCAAAATACTTTAGAAAGCTTAGAAGAAATATATACAGCATTGCCTTCTAACTGGAAATTATTCTTAGAATACAAAAATGCTGAGCCTAATTTCTATTCTACTACAGTTGCTGATTGGGGACAATCGTATTCTTATGTAAAAAAATTAGGAGACAAAGCAAAAACCTTAGTCGATTTAGGACATCATTTGCCAAATGCAAATATTGAACAAATTGTTTCTATATTATTAATGGAAGATAAATTGGGTGGTTTCCACTTTAATGATTCCAAATATGGAGACGATGATTTGACTGCTGGTGCTTTAAAACCATATCAATTATTCTTAATTTTTAATGAATTGGTAGAAGGAATGGATGCGAGAGGAATGAATCACGCCAAAGATTTAGGCTGGATGATTGATGCTTCTCATAACATCAAAGACCCTTTGGAAGATTTATTACAATCTGTAGAAGCGATTATGATTGCATATGCACAAGCACTTTCAGTAGATAGAAAAGCTTTGGAAATTGCACAGGAAGAAAATGACATAGTAAAAGCTCAGGAAATTTTGCAAAATGCTTTCCGTACAGATGTTCGTGCGTTGGTTGCTGAAGCTCGTTTACGCTCTGGTGCTGCTTTGAATCCAGTTGAATTATACCGCAGTCTGGCAGTTAGAAAAAACCTAATTGGAGAAAGAGGATTAAAAACGGTGGCTACTGGCTTATAAGTTATGACTAAAGTAAACGCTGTATTTGATATTGGAAAGACCAATAAAAAGTTTTTTCTCTTTGACGAGGAATATAATGAAGTATATCGTGATTACATAAATTTACCGCTAACGGTAGATGAAGATGGTTTTGAGACAGAGAATCTTGAAACCCTTCGCAAATGGATAAAGGAAACTTTTGATACTATTTTAGAGGATATCCGTTTTGATGTAAAAACGTTGAATTTTTCTTCATACGGGGCAAGTTTCGTGCATCTTGATTATAAAGGTAAACCATTAACTCCGTTATATAATTATACAAAGGAGATTCCTAAGGAAATTTTAGATGATTTCTATAATAAATACGGTGATGAAATGCTTATTGGAGCCGAAACAGCTTCACCTCCTTCTAGTGGAATGTTAAACTCAGGAATGCAATTGTATTGGCTTAAAAATACCAAACCTGAAATATTCTCTCAGATAAAATATAGTTTGCATCTACCACAATATCTTTCTTATTTATTTACAGGAATACCAGTAAGTGAATATACAAGTATTGGTTGTCATACTACTTTATGGAATTATGATGAAGACGATTACCATAAATGGGTACACGATGAAGGTATCGATAAAATATTACCTCCAATTGTTCCTACTTCGGCAAGTATTAATACAACTTATAAGGACAAGAAGATAAAAATTGGTGTAGGAATACATGATAGTTCTTCGGCTTTGTTGCCTTATATTTTAAGTAAAAAGAAGCCTTTTTTATTGCTGTCAACGGGAACTTGGAGTATAGCTTTGAATCCATTTAATTCTGAAAGTTTAAGCAAAGTAGATATTGAGGATAATTGTTTAAATTACCTAAGAATTGATGGGAAACGTGTCAAAGCTTCTCGTTTTTTTATGGGTAATGAATACCGATTACAAGTAGAAAAACTTTGTGAGCATTATAAAAAAGAGTACGGTTATCATCGCGAGGTACAATTTGATCAAGATCTTTATTTGCGTCTAATGGAAAAACCAGCCGTTTATTTTAAATTCGAAGGTATTTCCTTGAGGCGTCTGCCTCATGAAACGGAATTGGAACCATTTGACACTTTTGAAGAAGCCTACCACCAGCTGATGATTGAATTGATGGAACTTCAAATTGATACTATTAACAGAGCAATCGGAAATAGTAAAATCAAGAGGATTTATATTGACGGCGGATTCACTGATAATGATGTTTTTATGAAATTAATGGCACATCATTTTAGCTCGTTTAAGGTTTTATCCACACATTCACCTTTAGGCTCTGCTTTGGGAGCTGCTATGGTTATTTCGGACAAGCAAATTACATCCCAATTTCTTAAAGAAAATTACAGGATGAAAAAATTAGTTCCACTTTTATTTAATAATTAAATCGCTATATAGAAACGGTTTAAAAATAAAAAAAACTATTATGAAAATAGGACTTTTTATCCCTTGTTATGTAGACCAATTTTATCCAAAAGTGGGTATAGCAACATTCGAATTGTTACAAAAATTAGGTTGCGAGGTAAGTTTTCCGATGGGGCAAACATGTTGCGGACAGCCGATGGCCAATAGTGGTTATTCCCATTTAACCAAAGGTTGCGACACTAATTTTATAGCTAATTTTTCAGGCTTTGATTATATCGTTTGTCCATCGGGAAGTTGCGTGATGCATGTAAAAGAGCATCTGCACGATGAAAAGCAAGAGGAATTGGCAGCTGCTATGAGAAAGCGCGTTTTTGAATTAACCGAATTTATTACGGATGTTCTCCATATAACTGAAATAGCTGGAATTTTTCCTTATACAGTTGGAATGCACCAAAGCTGTCACGGGCAACGTGGATTACATCTTTCACAAATGAGTGAATTAAATGCACCTTACTTTTCTAAACCAGAACAATTATTAGGTAAAATTCGAGGGTTGGATTTAGTTTCTTTATCCAGAAAAGATGAATGTTGTGGCTTTGGAGGCACTTTTTGCGTGACTGAAGAAGCTGTTTCTGTAAAAATGGGGCAAGATCGTATAAAAGACCATGAAAAACAGGGTGTGGAGTATATTACAGGAGGAGATATGTCCTGTCTGATGCATTTAGAAGGCATTCTAAAAAGACAAAAAAGTGATATCAAAATCATTCACATTGCTGAAATATTAAATTCACTCGAAAATTAAGATTTCGAAAACACTCACAAAAGATGTCTTCAGAAAAAACTATACCACACAGCGAAGCGGCAACCAAATTTAATAAAGATGTAGATCGTGTTAACTGGCACGATGAAACACTTTGGTTTGTTCGCGAAAAACGTGATAAATCAGCGCATCAAATTCCGGATTGGGAATTACTTCGTGAAACCGCTTCACAAATAAAACTCAATGTACTTTCCAATATTCATGATTATTTGGTGGAATTTGAAGCCAATGCTCAAAGAAATGGTGTAATTGTACATTGGGCTGCCGATGCTAAAGAACATAATGAAATAGTCCATTCGATAATGGCTAAACATGATGTTAAGCAAATGGTTAAATCCAAATCAATGCTTACCGAAGAATGCCATTTGAATGATTATCTGGCCGAAAAAGGTATTGAAGTTATCGATTCGGATTTGGGAGAATATATAGTGCAGCTTCGTAAAGAACCGCCAAGTCATATTGTTTTGCCAGCCATTCACCTCAAAAAAGAAGATGTAAGTGAAACTTTTCATGAACATTTAGGTACAGAAAAAGGAAATTTCGATCCTCAATATTTAACAGAATCGGCACGTCGAAGTTTAAGAGACACTTTCTTAACCCGAAAAGTAGCTTTAACTGGAGTGAATTTTGCGATAGCAGAAACGGGTGAAATTGTAGTCTGTACCAATGAAGGAAATGCAGATATGGGTGCTCATTTAGCCGATGTTCATATTGCTTGCATGGGTTTCGAAAAATTGATTCCAGAGCGTAAACACTTAGGCGTATTCTTAAGATTATTGGCCAGAAGTGCCACAGGACAGCCTATTACCACTTTTTCAAGTCACTTCAAAAAACCGAGAGAGGGAAAGGAAATGCATATCGTAATTGTAGACAACGGTAGAAGTACACAATTGGGGCGAGAAGATTTTAGAAATTCTCTAAAATGTATTCGTTGTGGTGCGTGTATGAATACTTGTCCAGTCTATAGACGTAGTGGAGGTCATAGTTATCATAATGCGGTGGCAGGACCAATTGGTTCTATTTTGGCTCCAAATCTTGACATGAGCAAAAATGCCGATTTGCCATTTGCCAGCACACTTTGCGGTTCCTGCACGAATGTTTGTCCGGTGAAAATTGATATACATGATCAGTTGTACAAATGGCGTCAGGTTTTGGTAAAAGAAGGTCACACGCCAACTTCAAAAACTATTGCAATGAAAACGATGGCAACGGTTTTAGCAAATCCTACTGTTTTTAATCTCGCTGGAAAATCAGGAAGGTTTGTGATGAAAAATATTCCTTCTTTGGTAAATAATAAAATGAACAAATGGTACGACCAACGCGAAATGCCTAATGTTCCGGAAGAATCTTTTAGAGAATGGTACAAGAAAAATTCAAGGGAATCTAAAGCGAAGAAAGATGAGTAGTAAAGCTGATATTTTACAGAAGATAAAAAACAATCAACCAAACGGAATTGCCGATTTGCCTAATTTAAATGTTTTAGGTTCTGATCAGTTTGATGTATTGGAAACGTATAAAACTGTATTGAAAAACATTGGTGGAAATCCTGTTGAAGTAGCAGATTATAACGAAATAATTGATTTTATCAGATCTAATTATGATTTAGGAAAAAGACTCATAACAACCGTTCCAGAGTTAACTGAAATAGCAACTATGAATTGGTTTGGTATTGATCCACATCTGTTGGAAGATGTGGAATTGACTATAGTCAAAGCTCATTTTGGAGTTGCCGAAAATTCGGCGCTTTGGGTAACGGATGATATTTTAGGTCAACGTGTTGCGCCTTTTATAACTCAATATTTGGCGATTGTTGTTAATAAAAAAGATCTTATTGCAACGATGCATCAAGCTTATGAAAAAATTGGAAATATGGAATATGGATTTGGGACTTTTATAGCAGGACCTTCTAAGACTGCCGATATTGAACAATCATTGGTTTTGGGAGCTCATGGCGCGAGGGGATTGGTTGTTTTTGTAATAGATTAAAATTGTGTTTGTTAAAGATGACTTACGCGTAATTTCTTTAAAATATAAATAATGAAAAAATCAGTATATATTCTTTCTGGTGTAAGGACACCAATGGGATCTTATGGAGGTGTTTTGTCTGCTATGACAGCTACTGAGTTAGGATCTATTGCAATAAAAGCGGCTGTAGAAAAAGCAAATATTTCAGTAGACCAGATCCAGAGTATTGCCATGGGAAACGTGCTTTCTGCAAATTTAGGACAAGCACCCGCAAGACAGGCTTCTGTTTTAGCAGGTTTACCTTTAAATGTTTGCGCTACAACCGTTAATAAAGTTTGTGCCTCAGGGATGAAAGCAACAAGTATGCTTTACAACGATATTTTTGTAGGCAATTGTGAAGTGGGAATATCAGGTGGTATGGAGAGCATGAGTAGAGTGCCTCATTATTTGCCAAATGCCAGAGGTGGCATTGGTTATGGAAATACTTTATTGGTTGATGGTTTATTAAATGATGGATTAACTGATGCATTTAATCAAACATCGATGGGGGTTTCTGGAGACAAAACTGCTGAGAAATATGACTTAACGAGGGAAGAGCAAGATGATTTTGCTATGGACTCCTATATTAAAAGTGCTGATGCGTGGACAAATGGATTTTTTAAAAATGAAATAGCCTCAGTAAGTGTTCCTCAAAAAAAAGGTGATCCTATTTTAGTATTTGAAGATGAAACATATAAGAAGGCAAATTTTGAAAAAATGAGACAATTAAGACCTGCTTTTTCTTCAAATGGAACCGTAACAGCTGCTAATGCAAGTCCTATGAATGATGGAGCTAGTGCGCTTGTGTTAGCTAGTGAGTCTTTTGTTAAAACAAATGATTTAAAACCATTAGCAAGGATAGTAGCTTATGCAGAGGCAGAACAAGAGCCTTTGTATTTTACTGTTTCTCCTGTTTTGGCTACTCAAAAAGTACTTGAAAGAGCTAATCTATCAATTGATGACATTGATTTTTTTGAAGTAAATGAGGCTTTTTCAGTGGTTCCTATGGTTTTTATGAAATTATTGAATGTTGCCCCAGAAAAATTAAACGTTTTTGGAGGTGCTGTTGCATTAGGGCATCCACTTGGAAGCTCTGGAAGTAGAATTATTGTAACTTTATTAAATGTTTTGCAAACTAAAAAAGCAAGATATGGTTTAGCAACTATTTGTAATGGAGGCGGTGGAGCAAGTGCAATTATAATTGAAAATTTAGATTATGAAATGAGCATTACTCAAAATTAGGTCGAAAATCCCAAGGATGATATGCAAATTACATATGACAGATAAAAAACAATAAATATTAAAAATGAATAAAAAAGTAGATAATGTTGAACTTGCTTTAGCTGGAGTTACTGATAATATGACTTTAATGCTAGGTGGTTTTGGACTTAGCGGTATTCCTGAAAATGCAATATCGCAATTGGTAAAACTGGGAGTCAAAGACCTAACCTGTATATCAAATAATGCAGGTGTTGATGATTTTGGATTAGGATTGTTGCTTCAGCAGAAGCAAATAAAAAAAATGGTATCGTCTTATGTTGGTGAAAATGAAGAATTTGAACGTCAAATGCTTTCAGGGGAATTAGACGTAGAACTTATTCCACAAGGTACTTTGGCAGAGCGTTGCAGGGCTGCTCAAGCAGGATTTCCTGCCTTTTATACACCTGCTGGCTATGGAACAGAGGTAGCTGGAGGCAAAGAAACACGCGAATTTGAAGGCAAAATGTATGTGTTAGAGCAGGCTTTCAAAGCAGATTTTGCTTTTGTAAAAGCATGGAAAGGGGATAGTGCAGGAAACTTGATTTTTAAAGGGACGGCAAGAAATTTTAATCCCAATATGTGTGGTGCTGCTAAAATTACAATTGCCGAAGTGGAAGAGTTGGTCCCTCTAGGGAGTTTAGATCCAAATCAAATTCATATTCCTGGAATATTTGTTCAGCGTATTTTTCAGGGAGAAAAGTATGAAAAGAGAATCGAGCAACGCACAGTACGACAAAAGATTTAAATTATGTTAGATAAAACAGGTATAGCAAAACGTATTGCTAAAGAAGTCAGAGATGGATATTATGTAAACCTTGGTATTGGTATTCCGACTTTAGTTGCAAATTATGTAGACAAAAGCATTGAGGTAGAGTTTCAAAGCGAAAATGGAGTTCTTGGCATGGGGCCATTTCCAATTGAAGGTGAAGAAGATGCTGATGTTATAAATGCAGGTAAGCAAACCATAACCACATTGCCAGGTGCAAGTTTTTTTGATTCTGCATTAAGTTTCGCCATGATTCGAGGTAAGCATGTCGACTTGACTATTTTAGGTGCTATGGAGGTTTCTGAAAATGGAGATATAGCCAATTGGAAAATACCAGGTAAAATGGTAAAAGGAATGGGCGGAGCAATGGATTTAGTAGCAAGCGCAGAAAATATTATTGTTGCAATGATGCATACTAATATGGCAGGGGAATCTAAACTTCTTAAAAAATGTACATTACCATTAACAGGTATCGGTTGCGTAAAAAAAATTGTGACCAATCTAGCTGTAATTGAAGTATCGCCTTTAGGTTTTAAACTTTTGGAAAGGGCTCCTGGGGTTTCAGTTGAAGACATCAAAAAAGCAACGGAAGCTACTTTAATTATTGAAGGTGAAATTCCAGAAATGTGTTTTTAAATTAATATTGAAAAAATATAAAATTATGCGTGTAATCGACTTATCAGTTACAATTTCGGAAAAAATAAAAGAACCGCTTCCTACAAAGATTGTTTACGAAGACCATGTGGAATCTGTCAATAATATTGGGAAAATGTTATTGAATGGTGTTGAAGGGGATGCCTTTGTTAATGGAAAAGCACTTGCGGGTGAGACCTTAACTTTAACAACACATTCGGGAACACATGTTGATGCTCCTTATCATTACTCGCCAATTTGTAATGGTCAGCCTGCAAGGACTATTGATGAATTGCCTTTAGAATGGTTTTTTAGTGATGGTGTAGTTCTGGATTTTACAGACAAACCAGATGGTTTTCTTATTGAAACGGAGGATTTAATAGAGAAATTAGCTTCAATTAATTATACATTAAAACCATTTGATATTGTGTTAATAAGATGTGATGCTGATAAAAGACTATACGATGATGATTATGTAAAAATCCATGTAGGTGCATCAGCAAGAGCAACACATTGGTTAATCGACCAAGGAGTAAAAGTTATGGGAACTGATGGTTGGGGATGGGATGTTCCTTTGCACATCCAAATAGAAAAGTTTAAAAAAAATCCTGTGCCTGGCATTATTTGGGAAGCACATTACGTAGGTATTGAGAAAGAATATTGTCAGATAGAAAAATTAGCAAATTTAGAAAAATTGCCTCCTTTTGGTTTCAAAGTATCTTGTTTCCCAACCAAAATTGAAAAAGCAAGTGCAGGTTGGACGAGAGCAGTTGCTATAATTGATTGATTTTCTAACTAAGGATTAATCTGCAAATAACAGCATTCTATAAAACCATTTTAAACCATGTAAGTTATATTAACCTGAGTTCGATTAATAGATTAACAAAATCTATTTGCACACAAATTATGTGATTGAACGTTCCTGCAAGGTCTTTTTCAGGACCTTGTTGGTATCTTATCATAAGTAATCATACCTACAAGGTTAAAAAAAAACCTTGCAGGATATCAAATGAATAATAATTATTGAATATTCGATATCAGGTTATAAGTAATTCATTTGATAAAGTTAAGCAAAACTAAAAGGCCATTTAAAGTTAGTGAGCCACAGGAATAAAGTTTTTTCTTATTTGAACTTTTTTATCGACTTGACAGACTTTTATATATTTTAACTTATATGACTTATATGGTAAAAAATAAAAGCTGTTTATTTTAGAATGTAGCATTATCTAATAACTTAACTTTAATTCGAAAATTTTATAACCATGACAAGCGAAAATAAAATACCTACTTTAAAGGTTTCAGAAATAACTAGTTTTCATGAAACTTTGTTAGAAAGCAGCCCGATTGTCTCAAACGTTAAGTATGATGATTTTCATATCAATGGACTTGATGTTATTGCCGACAAAGCTAATTTTAGAGTACGTCCACATCGTAAAACGGTTCATGATTTTTTATTTTTAACTAAGGGATTTTCAAAAAGAAATAAAGGATTAAGTAGCTTCGAATTTGATGGGCCTGCTGTTTTTTTTCTTCCTGCTTATCAAATTACGCAGCACTCTAAAATGAGTAGTGATGCTGAAGGTTTTTTTTGCCATTTTGATGAAAGTATATTCGATTTTCTGCCAAAAAAATATTTGAGTGAATGTTATTCCTTTTTTAATTTTCAATCTAATCCTATTGTTGAGTTATCTCAAGAAGCAGTGAAAAACTGTGAATCAATTTTAAGTCGCTTACTTGTTTTGTATAGTAGTGACGAAAAATCTAAAAAAAAATTAATTGCTTTTTATTTAATGTCTTTTTTTGAAGAAGTGAATGGTGAAGTAAAAATTAATTCTAAAGTAAGTAAGAATTCTCTTTTTAGAATTGCTGAAGCTTACAAACAAGCTTTGACTGAACATATTTATGAATATAAACAAATTTCTGATTATGCTAACTTGTTGAATGTTTCTGCTAACCATTTGAATAAATGTGTAAAAGCAAGTGTGAATAAAACGGCTCAGGATTTACTAAAAGAAATGATGGTGCTGGAAGCTAAATCTCTAATTAAATATTCCAACTTAGATGTTGCAGAAATAGCAGTTAAGCTATGTGATCAAAATCCTAGCAACTTTGCTCGTTTTTTCAAAAAACAAACAGGGATGACTCCAAAAGAATATTCGCTTAGTGATTGATTTTGAATAGTTTTAATCTTTTTTTGATTCACAGCCTCATTAGGTATATCGTAATTTTGAGGTAATTATTTTATCAGTCTGTTAATTTTTTTGATAAAATAAAATTGAATTAATAAAAACTATACTCACGTAATGTAATCCTTAAAATTTATTTTTTTAAGATCTCTTTTGAATAATTTTCTTTTCTCTCTTTTTAAATAGGGGTCAATTACTTAAAAGATTTTAATGAGATTGTTAGATACAAACAGTGATGCATTTCTAAGAAGTAAAAAGTAAATCAAAATAGTAGATTCAAATTAACTATTTATTATTAACCGTTTAAATATAAATTATGGATTCATTGGAAACTACTAATGAAAAGGCAAAAGAAAGTTTGCCTTCGGGTAACTTCCCACTTAATATGTGGTATGTTGCGGCTCTAAGTAAAGAATTAGATAAAATTCCTATAGCACGTACTCTTTTAGATAATCAGGTTGTTTTGTATCGATCAAAAGATGGTTCTGTTAATGCTCTAGAAGACAGATGTTGTCATCGTAATTTGCCATTATCAATGGGGATTATTGAGGATAATGGATTGAGATGTAGCTATCATGGATTGTTATTTGATAAAGAAGGTGCTGTTATAGAGGTGCCTGGGAGTGACACAATACCTCCTAGAGCTCATGTTCGAAAATATCATGTAAAAGAACAAGATTCTATTGTTTGGATGTGGTTTGGAAATGAAGCAAATGAGACGCCAATAAATGAACCTCCGAGATATGAAATCCATACGGATGAAAATTTTGTTTTTGATGGTGATATGTATCGTTATCATGCACCGTATCAGTTAATTCATGATAACTTGCTTGATCTTAGTCATCTAGGTTATGTGCATATTCATACAATTGGAGGGGATGCGAATACTCATATGAGTGCTAAATTAATTTCAGAAGCCAAGGATGATAAAGTTTTTGTAAAGAGATATATGCCTAATTCTACTCCACCGCCAACCTACACTGCGGCTTATCCATTTAAAGGTAAAGTTGACAGATGGCAGGAACTAGAATTTTGCCCCTCTCATATTAAAATTTGGACTGGTGCTGTTGATGTTGACACAGATTCATTAGACGATCCAAACAGAAAAGGTTTTCATATGCGAGGTTTTCACGGAATTACTCCAGAAACTTCTGAAACATGTCATTATTTTTGGACAATGGCAACAAATCCAAAAAATAACATAGAAGAAATTAAAGAAAAAGTAATTGATCAAACTAAAAGAACATTTGACGAAGACAAAATTGTTGTGGAAGCTCAATATGTAAATATGAAAAAGTTTGGCACTCAGCCAATGATTGATTTTCATGTGGATATTGGTCCAAACAGAGCAAGACGTATCATTAAGAAATTAAGCAAGAATAGTTAGTTTATCTGTTTTGCAGTTAGTTGATTCAAAGTAAAACCAATTTTATAATGGAAACATTATAAAGTTGGTTTTTTTTTGTAAATGATGCTTTGAAGTTTAATTAGTAAGACTTGCATTGTTGTAGTTATGTCTTATTGAAAATTAATAATGTTATTATCTTTCATTTGAATATAAAAAACGATTTTTTTTTATACAATACTCAAGGGTGGATTGATTTTGAATACTAATAGAATATGTTTGATTAACTAAAGGTTTAAATCATCTTTATTTTTGTAATGATAAATTAATAAAAAAAAGCATAAATAAAAATTGATATGGCAAAAAATCCACACTTTTTTTCACAAATGGCACATGTAGAAGTGCTGACCAAAGATTTAGAAAAATCAGTACATTTTTTTGGAGATGTAGTTGGAATGGATATAACTGGTAGAGATGAAAATTCAGTCTACCTAAGGGCATGGGGTGATTATTTTCATCATACATTAAAATTGACGCAAAGTGAAACTTCTGGCTTAGGTCATATAGGTTGGAGAGCTGACAGCCCTGAAGCTTTAGAAGAAGTTGTTGCTTATCTTGAAAGCAAAGGTGCTGGTCTTG
>DATEOV010000164.1:0-3051 GCA_035273645.1 Flavobacterium sp.
TTAAATCTACTTGGAAAAAGAGAACCTGAAGTTTATGGAACTCAAACTTTTGAAGATTATTTTGAAATTTTAAAAATCAAATTTCCTCAATTAGAATTAATCTATTACCAAAGCAATATAGAAGGAGAATTAATCGGGAAAATACAGGAATTGGGATTTACTTATGACGGAATAATTCTTAATGCTGGCGCTTATACACATACTTCTATTGGAATTGGCGATGCTATAAAAGCGGTGACAACTCCTGTAATCGAAGTTCACATATCAAATACTTATGGCCGTGAAAGCTTCAGGCATCAATCCTATATTTCTGGAAATGCCAAAGGAGTGATTTTAGGTTTTGGCCTAAAAAGCTATGATTTGGCCATAGAGGCTTTTTTGTAATATTTTTATATAAACTTTAACAGAATTCACTCAATATTCGCGTAACATACTTACAAAAAAGCGTCAAACATAAAATTTAAATTTATGAAAAACGCTTTTTTGTACTTTCTGTTATTTTTGTCCTTTTATGCTAATTCCCAAATAAAAGGTACCGTCACCGACGAAAAGGGAAATCCGTTACCGTTTATTAATGTTTTTGAAGAAAACACCTATAACGGGACTACAACCAACGAACAAGGAAAGTATCAGCTCCATTTAAAATCTACAGGAAACAATAAAATTGTTTTTCAATATCTAGGCTTTAAAACTCAAAAAATAGCTGTTCCTACAGAAAAATTAAGTGCTCCACTAGATGTGAAAATGATTGAAGAAAATTATTCACTTAATGAAGTAGTAATTCATACAAAGGATAATCCAGCAAATGCAATCATAAAAAAAGCCATTGCCAGGAAAAAAGAAAATACCAATAAAACTGCACGCTTTACAGCTGATTTTTATTCAAAAGGAATTTTTAAACTAAAAAATGCTCCTAAAAAAATATTTGGTCAGAAGATAGGCGACATGAATGGTGCTTTAGACTCTACGGGAACAGGTATCATATCCCTTTCTGAAACATTTTCTAAAATTACTTTTGAAAAACCAAACAATTTGAAAGAAGTTGTTACGGCTTCAAAAGTAAGTGGAGACAACAAGGGATACGCTTACAATACAGCAAGATCTTCGTTTTATGACTTTTATGACAATACTATCCGTTTTGGCATCAATATGATCTCGCCAATAGCAGATAATGCATTCAACTATTATAAATATAAATTGGAAAGCACTTTTGTAGATGAAAACAATCATACAATCAATAAAATAAAAGTTATTGCCAAAAGAGATAAAGAGCCTGTTTTTGAAGGTTACATTTATATTGTAGATGATTCTTGGGCTATTTATGCCATCGATTTAGACATAAAAGGCTATCGAATGAAGGAAGATGTTATTGATGTAATGACATTGAAACAAAATTTTAGCTACAATAAAAACAGTAAAATTTGGGCTAAAAACACACAAAGTCTTGAATTCAATGCCGGGTTATTTGGAATCAAATTCAACGGTAAATACACTTATGTTTACAATAATTATGAATTTGTTGATTCGTTTGACAAAAAAACATTCACCAACGAAATTACTACAGTCGATATAGATTCAAACAAAAAAGACACCATTTTCTGGAATGCAAACAGACCCATTCCGTTAACAACCGAAGAAATCACCGATTATACAAGGAAAGACAGCATCCACAAAGTTCGTAACTCTCCAAAATACTTAGATTCAATTGATAAAAAAGAAAACAAGTTTAAATTCTTTGATCCTATCACTGGTTATACCTACAAAAGCAGTTCAAAAAAGTTCTCTTTGGGATACAAAGGATTGCTTGACCTCAGCTCTTTAAGTTTTAATACTGTGCAAGGATGGAACTTTGATACTGGTTTCTCCTATTCCAACTGGAAACAAGAAGAAAAAGGACAGCGAACCAACATTGATTTGAAAATCAACTATGGTTTTTCTGATGATCGTCTTCGCGTTAGCGGAAAATTTTGGCACCAATTCAACAATCAAAATTATGCGAATATAAAAGTTGCTGGAGGAACTACTGTCCAACAATTTAACAGCAACGAACCTATTTCACCTCTAATAAATTCTATTAGCACGTTATTTTTTAACGACAATTACATGAAGTTATACAATTTGGAATTTGCCGAAATTGAGTATGGCCAAGATGTTGCAAACGGTGTTTATCTTAAAGGGAAAATTGATTTTGAGCAACGAAAACCTTTATTCGATACGACCGATTTTACTTTTGTCAAAAATCACGAGAATACCTATTCTTCAAATAATCCCTTAGACCCAAATGACTATACTAGCGCTGGATTTGAAAAACACAGTTTGGCAAAATTTGATTTAAATGCCAAAATAAATTTCGGAAATAAATATGCCTCAAGGCCTGACGGAAAATTTAATATTAGAAACAGAAAATATCCTATTTTATTTCTAGGATTTGAGAAAGGATTTGCCGGAAGCGAAAAGAAATATGAATTTAGCCAAATCAATACACAAATAAAATACAACTATACTTTTGGGAACAAAGGAGATTTTGGATTAAATCTAAAAGCTGGAAAATTCTTTAATGCCGAAAATATTGCTTTTATGGATTACCAGCATTTCAACGGAAATCAAACCTATGCTGGGTTAACAGGAAATTATCTGAATGTCTTTAATTTGATGCCTTATTATACAAACAGCACCAACGACAGTTACTTTGAATTTCATACTGAGCACAATGACAGAGGGTTTATAATGAACAAAATCCCTTTGTTAAACCTGCTTAAATCAAACTTAGTGGTGGGTTATCATTTATTGGCAGTACCAAATACCAATCCCTATTCAGAGTACAGTGTAGGCTTGGACAATCTCGGTTTTGGTAAATTAAAAATGTTCCGAATCGATTATGTTCGTTCCTATCAAAACGGATTCCAAAATGAGGGTGTAGTTGTTGGAATAAAATTCATGGATTAGATAAAATTCGTTGAGTCCACATGGGCGTGACCCTTCGTAAAAACTCCGGGTCGGGCTTTATGTTCCCGCTTTTTTTTGAATAGCACAGCCTTTAAAGGCTGTGCT
>DATEOV010000165.1:0-3726 GCA_035273645.1 Flavobacterium sp.
CCTTTCATTGTTTTATTAAATAGAATATGCCTAAGGGACTATTGTGTCTTTCTTTTTTTTATGTCTTCCCCACCAAATATAAAATCCTGAAACAGGAAGCGTCGCAATAAGCAAGCTGATTAAAAAAGCAAATATTTTTCCGGCAAGTCCAAATACCGCTCCAGTGTGGAGGTCATAATTCATGCGCATTAATTTATCTGCTGTGTTGGCATTTCCATATTTGCCGAAAATGTGACCCACTTCTTTTTCTTCCAAAGTGTATTGATCAAAATAACGATAATCAGTTTTCCAAAACGTTCCTTCTTCCGGATTGGCATTGGCGGCGATGGAAGTACTGTCATTTTCTGGGGGATGCACTTCAATGGACTTAGCCGTTGGGTATTCTTTTTTCATTAATGCCCAAATTTTATCCAGTGGCTTTTCTGTTGCTAGGCTATTTTTCTTTGAAATTGGATCTTCATAAATCAATGATTTTTCACCACCACTTACTTTGTAATAGGAGTAAGCAAACCATTGAAAGCCCCAAACCAAACCGGTAATGGTAAAAATAAGCGCAATCAAAAGAATGTAAAACCCAGTAACATTATGCAAATCATAGTTTTTGCGTTTCCACTTTGTACTTTCTTTCCATTTGAATCTAAAGCGTTGTTTGGTCGCATTTTTATTTCGTGGATACCAAAGATACAGCCCAGAAAGTAGGAGTGTGAGAAAAACTAATGTGAATGAGGCAACAACTGGCTGTCCAATTTCAGGTGGAAGCCAAAGATAGAAATGTCCATCCAGAATAAATCTGAAAAAGCCCTCTTCCATATTGGCCGTCTCCATTACTTTTCCCGAATAGGGATTTAGGTAAACGATATGATAATAGGTAGGCTCGTAATGAAAAAATATTGCTTCCGCAGATTTTTCTGCACCATTGTACTTAACGGCGTGTAGGGCTTTTCCTGGAAGTATTTTTCTTGCAATCTGTTCCAATTGAGATGGAGGAAGATAAGGCTTATTTTGTTTTTCGACAAAGCGGTATTCTTCCGTAATATTTTGTATTTCTTCCTGAAAAGCATACAAACAGCCCGTAATGGCAATTATAAATACAATAATTCCCGAAGACAATCCGAGCCATAAATGTAGTTGCCCAATCAGTTTTTTAAAGCTATTATTTTTCATTAAAAAAGGATAAAACTCCCCAGTTTAATGAGGAGTTTAGTTAAACAAAACAAAAACAATCTTAGAATTTATAACTTACGGTTACTCTTGCATTGGTTCCTGCTTCCGCTTGCCAATAATACATATCGGTATAGCTATAATATCCGCCAGAATACAAGTACTTGTTAAGTATGTTGTTAACAATAAGGTTTATGTATACTTTTTTTATTTGATAAGAGACACCACCATCCAAACGGAAATAATCAGGTAGTGAGGTAGTATTATCAGGCGAAATATACCAAGGTGCTCTGTCTACTTGATATTGATATCCTAATGAAAGACCCAATCCGTTCAGTAAACCGTTATCCACTTTATAATTTAACCAAGTGTTTTGAATATGTTTTGTACTTCCTGGAATTTGATTTCCCACAATATTTGGGTCGGTATCTTTAGTAACTTTTCCTTCTGTGAAAGCATAGTTTACAACAACATCTAAATTTTTAAAGATTTCTCCTCTAATATCAACTTCAAAACCTTTTACTTTTTGTTGTCCACCTTCTTTGCTATACTGCATTGTACCATTAGAATGCTCAGCATCCAATGTTAGAACATTGTCTGTGGTAATTTGGTAGGCTGCAAACGTAGAATTCCATTTTCCGTTTAACCAGTCTCTTTTGAAACCTAATTCTAAGTTGGTTCCAGTTTGTGGGGCAAAACTTTTTCCTTGCCAATTGCTTCCATAATTTTCTGTAAAAGATTCATCTCTTACAAAATAAGCAGATGTGTTTTTGTCAATTGAGTAGCTCAATCCAATACGAGGAGTAAATTTTTCGTTTTTTGAACCACCAGAATATACATCACCAGCTTTTAGAATAGTATATCTTCCCGCCAATGTTAAACGAAGATCATTATCTAAGAATCCTAATTCATCCTGTACATAAAAACCTTTGTAGTTATTATAATATTTTACACCTCGATCTTCAATGTCTTTACTTCTGTCAAATTTTGGAGAAGAAGGGATGCCATGAACTGGATTATAAATATCTAAATCTGGTAAAGTGAAATATTGTGACCAGTCATGATAATAAGTTTTGTCACTCATGTCCAATCCTCCTAATATTTTGTGAGAAACCGATCCGGTTTGAGCCTGACCATTTGTATAAACTTGTCCAACATATATTTTTCCTAAAATGTCCCAGTTGTTACCAGCTCTTTTAAGGATAGCATCATTTGCAGGATCAAAACCACCAGGCCATAAAGACATTCCTTCTTGTTCGTAATTTAAGTAGGAACCTTGGGCAGTAATTTTCCATTTGTCATTAAAATTATGTTCAAAAATACCCAAAAGACTTCTTTCCAGCATTTGTGTAGGATCTAATTCTTTTTCTGAAGTAGTAAAGCTTCTTGGTAATTCTTCATAACCATGTTTGGCATAAACATAGTTACTACCAATTGCATTTACTTTAGAAAATTGTTGTGTATATTCAAGTGTTGCAGAAGTTTTATCTGAAAATAAATATTTCAACACAGGTGCAAAAGTATAACGGTCATTAAAATCAAAATCACGGTAACTGTCTTTCTTTTCTCCCATTGCATTGAAACGGTACAAAAGTTTTCCATTTTTAGTCAATTTACCGTCTAAATCCAATGTTCCTCTATACATTTCATTACTACCTAGAGATAAACTAGCTTCTGCTTTGTTTCTTCCGCTTGGTTTTTTTGTTACCACGTTATAAAATCCACTTGGATTTCCGTTTGATAACATAAATCCTGCAGGGCCTTTTACAAATTCAATACGCTCTACTAAACTCATATCTTCTGTCAATGGACCCCAAGTTGTACTCACGTTCATACCATTTCTAAAAGCAGCAACTTGGCTGCCTCTCATAGTAATATTTGCATAATTGTCCCAATGCTCTACTCTTGTAGCACCACTCACGTTACGAGTAACACCTTCAAGCATATTATTAATTTGTTGATCTTGAATTAGTTTTCCTGTTACAACTTGTATGTTTTGTGGGATCTCTATAATAGGAGATTGCAAACGAAGTGAAGAAGAAACACGGTTGGTTTTAAAAACACTTTTGTTACTTAAAACAACCACTTGGTTCAATTGATTATTGGATAAAGAAAGATTGATGTCTACGGTTGCAGTTTCACCAGCCACTATTGTTACGTTTTGTTGGACATCGTTGTTACCAACTAATGTCAGTATTAAAGTATAGCTGCCAGCTGGTATGCTTTTGATAGTATAAAAACCATTATTATCAGCGATAGTTGTTCTGTTTAATTCTTTTACAGTAACAGAAACTCCTTCTGCGGGTTTGTTGTCACTCGTTTGAACGGTTCCTTTTAGGCTTCCATTGCTTTGGGCAAATGTGGTAGCTGTGAAAAGAATAAAGAGACATAAGAACAATTTAAATGGGGGTAATTGTTGATTCAAATATTTCATAGATTAAAGTATAAAGTTTTTTAACAGATTATTATTATTTAGAACAAATAAGAATAGTGCAAATGTAAAAATTATACTTAATTTAATAATACTTATTTAGATTAATTACAAATAAAAATTTTAAGTCAATG
>DATEOV010000166.1:0-5630 GCA_035273645.1 Flavobacterium sp.
ACAGTGTATTTCAGGTATCTGTAGGTTATTTCTTTTTCTAAAACTTAATAATTTTAATCTTTAGATACCTTTAAATAAGCCACAACTTGGTTCGACAATTGTTGCGTTAATGATACTAAACACAAAGCTTCAGATTTCTCTGAAGCTTTTTTAGTAGCCCTAGCGGGACAATTCTCAAACCGTTTTATGGATGATTTAAAGTATTGAAAGGGCAAAATGATTGATTCAAAATTTTTAGATTTTCCAAAAAATGATGAGCTAATAAACTTATGATTCAGCTTGTAAAACGTTTTATAGAATCATTAAGTTTTAGAAGAAGAAATAGCCAATAGATATTTGAAATACTCCGTTTTTATTTTTAATAGAAGAATTATCTACATTATTAATATCAGTTAATCCCAAATTATATCGTACACCAAAATTAAGTCCGTTGTCAAGTTTATAGCCTAAGCCAAAATTAACACCAAAATCAAAAGTATTAAACGAATCTTTTACATCTGTCTTATCATTTTTAGCAGAAAGTAAAAAACCCATTTGTGGTCCAGCTTCAACACTCAATCCTTTTGTTAAATAATATTTTCCCATTAAAGGAATGTTCAGATAACTTAAAGCAATTGTATTATCATTGAAACTGTATCCCTGACCCGAATACATTAATTCAGGTTGAAAAGAAAATTTATCCGAAATTGGAATTTCTGATAAAACACCAAAGTTAAATGATGTTACGACATCAATACCTTTGGTATTATCTCCGCTGATAGACGCAAAGTTTAAACCTCCTTTAGCACCAAATTTAATTTCTTGGGCATTAACATTTGCAAATCCTAAAACTGTAACAACAGCTAGTAATAAAATTTTTTTCATGAAAATTGTTTTGAATTATTTGAATCCAAAATTCACATAAGAAAAGTTAGAAAAGGTTTCAAAAGCTTAAAATTGTATAAATTGGTACTTATTTGCTGGTGTTTTTATATTCATTTGGTGTTTGACCAGTAACTTTTTTAAAGGCTTTATAAAAAGTCGTTTTTGAAGTAAAGCCAGATTCTAATCCCATCGTCAGCAAATTATAGTTTTCATATTCAAAATTTGAGATCATTTCCTTGACAGCTTCAACTCGATAGTTATTTATGTAATTGGCAAAGTTATCTCCTGTTATCGTGTTTATAATTTGTGAAACATATCCTGCGCTTATTCCTAATTTTTCAGCAACTTTTTCTCTGTTTAATGTACTGTCAGTATAAATGTGCTGATCTTTGCAAAGAAGTTCTAGTTTTTGAAAATAAAGATTATCTGCCCTGATAGATTCTCTATATTCTTCGGGTGTACTATTTTCTACAATTTGAAGATTGCTATACGAAATAGCTAAATCATTATTTAGAAAATTGTAAACAGCATCTTTGTTTTTGGCCAGTTTGTATTTATATATGCCTATATAAGCTGTCCAGTGAATTATGAATGTTGCAGATAAAGCCAAGACGTTCATAGTAGGAGAAATGTCAGATTGATGAAATCTGCTGGCTAGACAGACAATAAGGTAAGCGAATAACAATGAAGAAACAATTGTTAATAAGGTAATTATCCATTTTTTTTCATGTGAATTTTTTAAATGTCTTATCATAAAATAAGAGTGAATCGGCAGGAATGGGATGAATGTAACGCCTAAAGTGAGATGGATCAGACCAAGTATTTCAAACAGAGCGTTGCTTGACTCAGGAATATTATAAATTCCTGCAACACGATCAAGATCGTATGTAATATTAAGGACAGCGGAATACGCAAATGGAATAAAACACAAATAAATTTTTTGTTTGCTTTTTACAGCATCATCAATCCGGTTTATAATAAACAGGAATATGAAAGTAGGTATTAGAAATACCCACTCGATGTGGTCAATAAAGCGTAGAAAAGGATAGGGAGTAAATGCTTCTTGAATCTCAAAAACATGATTCAGTAAAATAATTGAAAGTGTAAATAGTAAGTATGCCAGATATTTATTTGAATTACTATTGAATAAGGAAGACTTTAAAATAATTAAGCCTAAGATTATTCCTTGAAAAATTGCAATATTTAAAAGTGTTGTATAAATCAATTTTTTAATATAAAAGTTGTTTTTAAGATTTGTTTTTGAATATAATGGTAATTAGTTGTTTTTTGAAAACATAGCTTATTTCGCATGAAACGGCAAGGCGAATTTATATTAATACTGATGACTTTTCTTAGGGATTAAGAAATGATTAACTAAAATGATTTATTAATTTGTATAAAAAAAAGCTTATGGATTTGTTAAGAGTCTAATATATAATGGCAGTTACAAAAATATTTCTGGATTTCTACCTATGGAAATACTACTGTATAAGACTGGATTTGTTTAGTTTTAAGGAATTGAACCTTTAGTTGTTTTTTTTACCTGTTTTTTTGATGATGCGAATCAACTTAATTATTTGGAATTTATATGAAATTAAATTGATGCTTTTTACTGGTGAGATTTTGTCTGCGGTATCTGAATCTGAGTAAATTTTGAAGTGGCTCTCTCAGGAAATATGTAATTTGTTAGAAAGAGTGAAATATATACAATAAAAAAAGCTTCGGATTTCTTTGAAGCTTTTCTAGTAGGGGAGTGGGACTTGAACTTGTGTCCGTCATGGCAGATATGAGCCCGATGATTCACAAAATATTATTCTATTTATACTTACTCAAATCTAGATTAAGAATAGTGCCTACTCTGCTAAACTCTTCATTAATCTTTGCATTCAAGATTAGTTGTTCATTTTTTATTGGATGATTAAAAATTAATTGATGTGCATGAAGCATCATTCCTTTTAGCTTATAATTCTCCAACCATAATTTATTTTGTTTGTTACAACCATGTGGACGACTTCCTAAAATGGGATGAAAAATATGTTTGAAATGTTTTCGTAATTGATGCATGCGTCCAGTTTCAGGAATCGCTTCTACCAAACAATATCGTGACGTTGATTGATTGTTAAATTCTAACTCAACTTCGGCATTTTGCAAACGATGAAAGTATGTTATTGCATTTTGTGTAATGTCATCATCATTCGTTAAATCATAATCAATCGTTAGTTCTTCGGGTGACCAACCACGTAAAATTGCTAAATATTTTTTTTCGACTTCGCGTGTGGCAAAACGATCATTCATAATTTTCAAAACATCTTTATTCAACGCAAATAACAAGACACCAGAGGTTTTGCGATCTAAACGATGAATAGGATAAACGTGTTGTCCACCTATTTGATTTCTCAATTCTTGAATAGCATAAACTTTTGCATCGCGCGCATAAAATGATTTGTGAACCAATAATCCACTTGGTTTATTAATTGCTATAATATATTCATCTTGGTAAAGAATTTCTAACATTTCAATGTTCTTTTATACTGTTGATTATGTTACCCTGCTGGCGCGAGCGTCACGCTCGTGAACGCAACGAGATGTTGACAAAGAGGGTTAAAACGAAAAAAGCTTCAGATTTCTCTGAAGCTTTTCTAGTAGCGGGAACAGGACTCGAACCTGTGACCTTCGGGTTATGAGCCCGACGAGCTGCCTACTGCTCTATCCCGCGATGTGCGTTTTGTAATCTCAATAAGGCTACCTTAGTAGCGGGAACAGGACTCGAACCTGTGACCTTCGGGTTATGAGCCCGACGAGCTGCCTACTGCTCTATCCCGCGTTGTTTCGGGTGCAAAGATACGCCGAATTTTGATAAATCCAATGAAAACTTTAAAAAATGTTTTATTTCCTGTATTGACTTGATATGACTACCTTTGCAGCATAAATTTAAGTAGAAATGTCACATAAAGCAGGTTTTGTAAACATCATAGGGAATCCAAACGTTGGGAAATCAACGTTAATGAACGCCTTTGTTGGTGAAAGATTATCAATTATTACGTCAAAAGCACAAACAACACGTCATAGAATTCTTGGGATTGTGAACGGGGAAGATTTTCAAATGATCTTGTCGGATACACCTGGAATCATCAAACCGGCCTACGAAATGCAGGAATCGATGATGAACTTCGTGAAGTCTGCTTTTGAAGATGCCGATGTTTTGATCTATATGGTAGAAATTGGTGAGCAGGAATTGAAAGATGAAGCTTTTTTTAATAAAATCATCCATTCGAAAATTCCAGTTTTGTTATTATTAAACAAAATTGACAATTCGAATCAAGCGCAGTTGGAAGAGCAAGTAGCTTTTTGGACTGCCAAAGTACCGAATGCAGAAATTTATCCTATATCTGCTTTGCAGAATTTTAATGTTCCAGAAGTTTTTCAAAGAATTATTTCATTGTTGCCTGAATCGCCAGCGTATTACCCGAAAGATCAATTGACGGACAAACCGGAGCGTTTCTTTGTAAATGAAACAATCCGTGAAAAAATACTATTGAACTACAGCAAAGAAATTCCATACGCTGTAGAAATCGTAACCGAAGAGTTTTTTGAAGATGAGAATATCATCCGCATTCGTTCTTTGATTATGGTGGAACGCGATACTCAAAAAGGAATCGTTATTGGTCATAAAGGTGCTGCTTTGAAAAAAGTTGGAATGGACGCCCGTGTGGATTTGGAGAAATTCTTCGGGAAGCAAATTCATATTGAATTGTATGTGAAAGTGAATAAAAACTGGAGAAGCAACGCGAATATGTTGAAGCGTTTTGGTTATAATCAATAAATGTTGATTCGGTAATTCGGTTATTTGTTTAATCGAATGTTGGAATGTAATCTAAAAGTAAAAAAAATATAAAATCAGTATTGGAGTTTTTCTCTAATGCTGATTTTTTTTAACCGCAAAGTTCGCAAGGGTATCGCAATGGACGCAAAGCTTAGCGAACTTTGCGTAATTCTTTGTGGACTTAGCGGTTAAATTAAAGGTGTGTTATGATTAAGATTCTATGATTTCTAGAAATACTTTTTCGATATCGTTCATTTGTTTTTCTCCGTTGCTTCGGATTTGTTTGGCGATGACATAGAGTAGGAACCAAGCGAAAACCATGAGGGACATCACAATGAAATCGGCTGTTGTGGATTCTTTTAGTATATAATGAGAGTAGGCGATACCGCAAAAGATGACGAAAGTTCCCGCTATCATGAAATGCAAAAACATGAAGAACGTCCATAAATCGGGGTCGGGGCCAAATAATCCTCGGATGTGGGTTAGATTATCGCCTTTGGATTCCATTTCGAGATGCAAATGTGGTGACCAATAGGCTTTTTTGGTGCCTTTGATGTTGATCCAAATGTGGTATTCTTTTATTTTTAAAATGAAATCCGGGGAATTGCTAGTGGTGAAATGAATGAATTTTTGACGCAGTGAGTCGATGTCCTGATTGACTTCTTTATAAAAACGCAAACGCAAACGGATCTCATTATTGGTGTCCATAAAATTAGAAATGAAGCGGTTAAGTGAACAAGCTGTGGCGAATATACCAAAAAAATTGATATTCATGGTTTTAAACACTACCTTTGCAACCCGAAACTGGAAAGCAGTATTCGGGAGAAATAAATATTTGAATTTATATTATGAATAACATTGTTGCGATAGTAGGAAGACCTAATGTAGGGAAATCAACCCTTTTTAATAGGCTGATACAAAGAAGAGAAGCTATTGTAGATTC
>DATEOV010000167.1:0-2450 GCA_035273645.1 Flavobacterium sp.
TTCAGGAATTACTTGAAAACATTCCTTGGCAGCAGGATGAAATTACTGTTTATGGCAAAAAACATCTACAACCGCGATTAACCGCTTTATACGGGAACGAAGGAAAACCTTACTCCTACTCCAATATCACTATGCAACCTCATCATTGGACATTGTCTTTACAAAAAATTAAATCGCTTGTAGAAAATACTTCTGAAACAAATTTCACAACCGTTTTATTGAATTATTACAGAGATGGCAGTGACAGTAATGGTTGGCATGCAGATAATGAAAAAGAATTAGGCATAAATCCTGTAATTGCATCGTTAAGTTTAGGAGCAGAACGCAACTTTCAATTGAAACACATCTTTGATACCACTCAAAAGAAGAGCCTTATTTTAGAAAACGGAAGCTTGTTATTAATGAAAGGAACTACACAGCATTTCTGGAAACATCAAGTTCCCAAAACTGCAAAAACTATTGGCCCACGAATAAACCTTACTTTTAGAGCAATACTATAAAAGAATCCTCAATATTCTTTATTAATATTATTACTAATTTAAAAGAATTAAAAAATTTAATTTTTTTTTACTTAAAATAAAAAGTAATTATAATTTTTATTAATATTGGTATAAGATTTAAAATCATTTTATTAATCATTAAACCAAACTGAATTAATTTTCACGTGATGAAAAAGAGTAACCGCAAAGAATTAAACTGGGAACAAACAGAAAGACTGATTGCATTAGCCCAAGAAGAGAGAAATCCATTTGAAGTCATTAAAAAAGAATTTGGATTAGCTGAGAAGGAAGTTCTTGAAATTATGAAAAAGAAAATGCCCGCAGAAAAATATGAGATGTGGAAAAAGAAAGCAATAGCAAGCAAACCAAAACCAAAACCTCTTAAAATTGATGATTTTGACGAAGATTTAGATGGGAAATATTACATAAAAAACAAACTTGACTAACCAACCAAACCCTTAGAAACTCCTGAATTTCAGGAGTTTTTTTATTCAGTCATTTCAAAACAATAACTAATCGTTAAACTAAACGAACATAATACATATACAAATAAACAGCTCTTCCTACTAATATTAAGCTCTCTTTTTCAGTTTTTTCTCCACAACTTCCTTTATTTAAAACATTTTTGTAACATTTTTAGATTTTAAAATACTAATAGCCAAAACAAACTCTTACAAAATGAAAAAAATACTCTTTGCATTTGCTTTTACTTCTCTAATTTGGACAAGTAAAGCCAACACTACAAACCCTGTAGATTCAAAAAAAGAAGAAATTGAAGTTAACATCAACCTTACTGATGTAAAAGACGATCAAGTTTTGGTTACGGTTAAAGCTCCAAAAATCAAGACAGACGAAATCACCTATAGCCTTCCAAAAACAGTTCCTGGAACCTATTCAGTAGATGATTACGGAAAATATATTGCTGATTTTAAAGCCTATGATAAAAAAGGTAATTTGCTGACTGTTTCAAAAACAGATGATAACACTTGGGCAATTAAAAATGCAAAGACATTAGTAAAAATCACCTACCTAGTAAACGATACATTCGATACTGAAAAAGGAAGAGGCTTTGGACAAGATGATGTGTTCTCACCTACTGGAACAAACATTGATGCCAACAAAAACTTCATGGTAAACTTACATGGTTTTGTAGGGTATTTTCAAGACAAAAAAGAAATGCCGTACAAAGTTACCATAACTCACCCTGCAACACTTTGGGGAGCAACATCAATGATTGACAAAGATGGAGCATCTACAACAGATACTTTTGAAGCTCCTCTTTATTCAGAATTATTAGAAAACCCAATCATGTATTCTAAGCCTGACTACACAACTTTTACAGTAGATGGTATGGATATTCAAATAGCTGTTTACTCACCATCGGGAAAATTTACTGCAGAGAGCATTACTCCAGAAATGAAAACAATGATGACTGCCCAAAAAACATTTTTAGGAAAAGTCAATTCTACAAAAAAATACACAGTTATCTTGTATCTTTCTACAATGTCACCTACAGACGCTAAAGGTTTTGGCGCTTTAGAACATCCTACAGCAACAACTGTTGTAATGCCAGAAATGATGCCAAAAGACGAATTGGTAAAACAAATGAAAGACGTAGTTTCTCATGAATTCTTTCATATTGTAACTCCTTTAACAATCCACTCAAAAGAAATTCAATATTTTGATTATAATGCTCCAAAAATGTCTCAACATTTATGGATGTATGAAGGAGTAACAGAATATTTCGCCAATTTATTCCAAATCAATCAAGGATTAATTGATGAAAATGAATTCTATTCCCGTATAGCCGAAAAAATACAAGGTGCCAATGCAATGAATGACACAATGCCTTTCACAACTATGAGTGCAAATGTTTTGACTGAGCCTTATAAAGCTCAATACCTAAATGTTTATCAAAAAGGAGCATTAATTGGTATGTGTCTGGATATC
>DATEOV010000168.1:0-3153 GCA_035273645.1 Flavobacterium sp.
TTTAGGGGAACTATCATGATTAAAAAAGGACTACTTTATCTACTTTTTATAAGCGCATTATCTGCTTGTAACCACACTGAAAATACCAATTTATCTCCACTACAAAAACTGGAAGAAGGGAACAGAAGATTTGCTTCGGGAAAACCCGTACATCCCGATGAAACCCTAGAAAGAATTCGGGAACTTAAAAAAGGACAACATCCATTCGCTATTGTTGTAAGCTGTTCGGATTCCAGAGTTCCGGCTGAACTTGTTTTTGACCAAGGTCTTGGCGATGTATTCTCTATTAGGACTGCGGGGAACGTTATGGGAGATTACGAATTGGGAAGCATTGAATACGCCGTTGAACATTTAGACTGTAAATTGATTGTTGTCATGGGGCACAAAGACTGTGGCGCCATCAAGGCATTTATCAATTCCAAAGGGCATTATAACCATTCGGACCATATAAAAAACATCATTAATTACATTGAAAGCGAAAACGAAGAAAAAAATCTGAAGGATGCCGATAAATTATCTGTCGATAAAGCTATTGATGCCAATATTGCTCATGGTGTTACTTTCTTAAAATCAGCAGAACCAATTTTAAAAGAAAGCTATGATAAAAAGAAAATTGCTATTATCGGGGCTTTGTATGATATCGAAACCGGTATAGTGATTTTTAAAAATTAAAATGGTTTAGAATGAAAAAGTACTTTATTTATTGGATACTTATTCTATTGCCTATTTTTTCTTTTGGACAAAAACAAATTCAAGAAGGAAATGCAGTGATAGCACCTTTGATTCCAACTTCAAAGTTGTCCTTATTAAAAGATGTGGATGTTATCTTTAATACCCGCATGGCTTTCGATAATTATTTTGTTGATAATGAACACGTAAATTCTCTGTTTTCGGTTAATCAGCTCCGATTGGAAGTGAAAGGAAAAATTCATGATAAAGTGTTTTTTAGATTTCGAAACCGCTATACAAAAATAGCCGACCCTAATACCGTGGACAATATAAGTCGTTCGGTGGATATGGCTTATTTAACGATTGATTTGGCTTCGCAAACGAAATTGTCTTTTGGGAAAATGATCGGCGATTGGGGAGGTTACGAGCTCTTGACTAATCCAATCGAAATTTTATCCTATAACACCATTAATGATAAAGCTGACAATTTTTTGGTGGGAGCAGCTCTTTCATATGCATTAAACGATCATAAAAATAAATTCAATCTACAGTTGTTGAATTCCAGAACCAAAACGTTTCAAGAGCAATTTGGAACAACGGTGCCTCCCGGGATTACTGCTACCAAAATACCTTTGGCTGCAGTAGGTAATTGGAAAGGCAGTTTTTTTGACGGTAAATTGGAAACTACATATAGTTACAGTTATTTCATCGATGCCGAAAATACCAATCGAAATTTTATTTCTCTGGGGAATAAATATAAAAATAATAAGCTGGTACTGTATTATGATTTTCAATACAGTAAAGAGGATTTGGATCAAAAATGCGTGGTTACAAATATCATCAAGAACAAGTATGCTTATGCTGCACAAGATGTTTCCTATGTCGAGAATTGGATAAGAGCAGAATATAAAATTCGCCCAAAAGTAAATTTGTTGCTTACGCTCATGAATGACAATTCTTATTGGAATGGCAATCAAGATATCAATAAAGACAGTCATTTGTTAACTTCCTACGGTATTATCCCGACGGTTGAATATTCTCCTTTTGCTGATTTTAATATGAAGTTTTACATAGGTTATGTGGCTAAAAAATGTAATTATTCTGTTTATGCCGAAAATAATTTTAATGCGGTTGATGGGACAACAGGGCAGCTTAGTTTTGGTATAATTGCACCGCTGTTGGTATTATAAAAATGAGAGTGTTTGTTTAACTGTAAAGGGGGTAAAGAATTTTGCAAAGTTCACTAAACTTTGAGGTTAATTTTAAGATATAAAAAAAGCAACTCGATTTAGAGTTGCTTTTTTTTTTGTAATATTTAAGAGGTTTATTTTCTAAACTGATTGTTAGTGATAACCCCATTGATTTTAGATTTTAAATCTTCGCTAGTATCATAAACCATTTGCTCGCTAGTTGGAAAAGGGACAACTTTGTTGTAGAAATTTGGACTGTAATTATCATCGGCAGCACGAGGGTCGCCTTTGTAAGTAGCAAAAGTATTTTCAAAAACAAACTGACTTGTAATTGGGAATGACCCTATCGATTGGTTGGTTTTATTGTTAATGTAATCTACTTTGGCCGTGATTTGACACGATTTAAATTGTTTTACTTCGTTAATTTTTACCATAGCATTAATAGTGTAATCGATCATTATAGGTTTTCCTTGCTTGTCCAAAACAATTTTTCCATTAGCATCAACTTGTTTTCGTTGTCCGTCAACTACTTGGCGTTCTTTTGTGAATTCTCTTTCTTTTATTTGTTCAGGAGAAATTAAAATCGATCTAAAGTTAATAAGCATGCCGTAATCATAGGTGATGTCTTTTTGTTTTGCGCTATGATAAACCGTCCATTTATCATTTAGATTATAGCTTTTGAAATCCAATAAGTCATTTTGAAGTTCCACAGGAATGATCATATTGGTTTCGTTTTTGGTATATACTATCACGTAATCAGTTCCTTTAAACTGAGCTTCATCAAGCATATCGGCAATATCTTTATAGTTATGATTTATTTTGTCCAAATAGATTAAATCATCATAAACTCTGCGGTAATTCATTTTGTCTTTGGTTAGCATCAAAGCTTTTGCATTGGTGTACAAATGATTGGATAAGGCGTTTTTACTGCTAATAATTTGATCATTATAATTGTCAAAAGGGAAAATAGCGTTTCTTTCTTCTTTGATTAATTTTAGCGGAAGCAATGGTTTAATTTTCTCTTGGCGATCATGCAAAGCCAAATAGGTATTGTATATTTTCTCCAAATTATTTGGATTGTTTTCTTTTTTCAAAAAAGAAATAGTGTTTAAATCTCGTTCTTTGACTTTAGCGAAAGCCTCCTCAAGCAAATAGATATAGTCTTGTTTTCCTTTTTTGTCTTTATTGGAACGCAAGTTAGAAAGTGCGATGTCAATTGCGGCGTCATAATTTCCGGAAGCCAAATTGTTTTGGGTTTGTTTTACGCCACAAGAGGTAATTAGCGTAAAAAAAG
>DATEOV010000169.1:0-5069 GCA_035273645.1 Flavobacterium sp.
GTGAATGCTCAGAAAAAAAACAATCTGAAATCAACTAATTTTAGTTCCGTTCAAATTGATACGCTTTTTGAAGATAAAATTAGCATTAGGGCAATTGTTTTGGATCATGATAACATCTGGTATGCGGGTGATAAAAATCGATTTGGTTATTATGATTTAAAATCCAAGAAAAAATTTGAAAATAGAGTAGTAGAAGATACTTTGAAAATTGAATTTAGAAGTATTGCCAAAACTGCTAATTATATATATGCATTGAGTGTAGCCAATCCTGGTTTGTTATATCAAATTACTAAAGATGGTAAAAAGTCCAAATTAGTTTATCAAGAAAAGAATGAAAAAGTTTTTTATGATAGTATGCAGTTTTGGAATGACAGAGAAGGAATTGCGATTGGAGATCCCATAACCGATTGTCTTTCTATAATAATAACGCATGATGGTGGAAATACTTGGGTTAAATTACCGGATAGTAAGCTTCCAAAAGTCTTTGATGGCGAAGCTCACTTTGCTGCAAGCAATACCAATATAATAGTAAAAGGGAATGATACATGGATTGTTTCTGGAGGTAAGAAATCAAGAGTTTTTTATTCTCCGGATAAAGGAGATTCTTGGAAGGTTTATGAAACACCTATTATTCAAGGTAAACAAATGACCGGGATTTTTACAGCCGATTTTTATGATGCTAAAAAGGGTTTTGTTGCGGGAGGAAATTACGAGTTGCTAAATCAAAATTCTGAGAATAAAGCTATAACTGATGATGGGGGGAAAACTTGGAAACTTATAGCTAATAATGAAGCTTTTGGATATGCGTCTTGTGTTCAGTATGTGCCTAATAGTAAAGGGAAAGGAATAGTAGTTGTAGGAGCTTCTGGATTATATTATTCCTCAGATGGAGGAGTAAATTGGGTGCAATTTAGTAAAGATCCAAGTTTATATACTATTCGATTTATTGATAAGACTACAGCAATTGCAGCTGGTCGTAATAAAATGATTCGAATTCGTTTTAAATAGACAATTCCCGTTTTATAATTGATTTTATAAAACGGGAATTGTTTTGAATTAATAATTACTTATTTTTTTAAACCTTTGTCTTTATATTGTTGAAGTAGCTTTCTGTTGAAATCTTCTTCTGCTTTTTTTAGTTTTATTATTTTTGTTGAAGGAAGAATTTCTTTTAAACTTATAATAAATCTCTTTCTTAGATTGAATAAATCTTCTTCGCTATCTTCAATTTGATTTAATAGTACTGCAGCATCTTTTTCGGATAATTTATCAAGTTCATCATTTTGCATTCTTTTAAAATAACCTTTCATTTTTTGATGTCTCAATTCAAATTGCTTATCATCAAAGGTGTTATAAAGAGGCCAGAATTTTTCGGCTTCACTAGAAGTAAGGTTTAATTCGCTAGTCAAAAAAGCTACTTTCATTGCTTTGATTTGCTCTCTTTTTTCTTTAAATTTTTCGCCTTGAGCGTAAAAATTAAAGGATAAGAATAAAAATAGTATTGGATACAATTTTTTAAAGTTCATGGTACTTATTTTTGTTGATATTTTCATTTTTGTAGAATTTTGAGTTTAATTTTCAATAACTAAATTTTCGATATTGGGATTGGTAACTAAAATATCTTCAAGTGTTTCTGATTCTAATTCTTTTGTGTTTGAAATAATAGTACTGTTCTCAGGTTCAATCCCACTAATTAATTCATCTTGATTCAGATTGGTTTCTTCAGCTAAATAATTTTCTAAAGTTACCGTATCTACTTCCTTGTTTTTTGAATTTACTTGATAAGCTATAGGAATCATTAAGGCAAGTATCAAAACTGCGGCAATGGACATAAGAACGGTTTTTCTTTTTCTGAAAATAGATACCACTTTAGTTTCCTTTGCAACTGGTTCTTCTGATAATTTTTGAAGTAAGTTTGCCGAAAAATTTTCAAAATAGTTGTCAGGAGTTTTAAATCCTGAATCTAATTTTGGTTCGTTATCTAATTTAAATGTTTTCATAATTATGTATTTGACTAAGTCTTAACTTAAAGGTTTAATTGGAGGTTACAAATGCTTCTATTTTTTTTACAGCATGATGATAAGAAGCTTTTAATGCGCCTACCGATGTTCCCAGTATTTCTGATATTTCCTCGTATTTTAAATCTTCAAAATATTTCATTTTAAAAACCAATTGTTGTTTTTCTGGTAATTCTGCAATTGCTTTTTGTAATTTGATTTGAATTTCATCTCCTTCAAAATAAATATCGGCTTTCAAATTATCAATCGCCTTATTTTGTAATTCGACCGATGAAATGCCACTCTTTCTTGCTTTTTGATTTAAAAAAGTCAGGGCTTCATTCGTTGCAATGCGATACATCCATGAAAACAGTTTGCTTTCCCCTTTAAAGTTTTTCAAATTTTGAAATACTTTTATGAAGGTGTTTTGCAAAACATCATCTGCATCATCGTGACTCAAAACGATGTTTCGAATGTGATTATACAGCGGTTTTTGATATTTGTGCAGGAGTTCTTGAAACGCTTGATTTTGCGTTTGAGGGTTCAATAAACTAGCAATGAATTCCTTTTCTTCCTGCAATTTGTTCTGTTTTAAACTTAGATGCGAATGAATGAAAAAGGTTTAATCCGAATATTAAATTAAAATTCGAATTCTTCTTGACTTTTTTTAGTGGCTGGTGCTGGAGCGGTCACAGTACTATCTTTCACAACTTTTCTATAGGGTGTTGGGATAACTTTGGGTTTTATCGGGAAATATATATCTGTTAGCCATTTTGAAGGGCTTAAACTCTCATTTTTACCAATAGTATATATTTCTAAATGTGAAAAAGTTGAGCCTATAAGGATATGTTTATTAGTGGTGTATTCAATTGTTTTCTCTAATGCTTTGTTCTTATACGTATAATTCCCAGTTAAACTGGTTTTTAAGGCTTCAAAAGCTACCAGTTTTCCAGCTAAAATTTCACTTCCTTCACTAGTGAAAATTTGTTCTTTGATAGGGATGCAAAATGAGACTCTTGTCAAATCATTAATTGTATCATAAGTATGATAGATAATGAAAGGTTTTCCGTTTAATGGTAAATTGTTTTGTTTGCAAAAAGTAATAATTTTTGGAAATACAACATTTGCATTTCGTGTGATATCGGATATTTTACTTGTGAAGGATTGTCTTAAATAAAAAGTCTCCAGTTTTTTTACTATCCCATTTATTTTTACACTGAAAGTGGTGTTTTCAAAATCAAGTGTCTTATCAAGATTTACTAAACATTTATCATAAACTTTGGACAATGTATTTTGAGTGCCTCCTGTTAAAAAAGAATTTACCTTCAACATAAAATCCATTTTTCCAACGGATTTCCATGTTACTTTAGTTCCTCCTATCGTGTCTTTGAAACTCCAAAACACATCAGACGAAGTACCATTGTATTCCATTTTTTGAACAATGCTGTCATTTCCTTTTGTGTACAAAGTTTGAATATTACCAATATCATTAATTCCTTCCCAGGTTAATGTACTTCCGTTACCTGTAGTTGTGGGTGAATAGGATAATTTTATATCCTTATCTGAAGCAATCCAAGAACTGAATTTTTGCCAGTTTTTGTAATCATTTACATAGCCAAAAACGGTTGCTTTTGGAGAATTAATTACTTTACTACTTTTTACTGTGAAATTTCCTTTTTGTGTTGCAATATATATTGTAAGTGACACAAGGCTTAATAGAAATAAAAGAAAAAGGTATTTGATAATTCTCATAATGGGGCTGATTGTTTTTCTGTTGTAAAGTTAGAAATTTAATTAATTATACTGTAATAACAAGAGATAAAATGTTAAAGTGTTTTCGTGTAATTGTATTTTCTTATGATTGTAAAGAAACTAAAATGGAACGAAATTCTATGATGTAAATTATATCGGAGAGTTTTATTTTTTTAGAGAATAATTATTTTGGAGTTGATAAATATGTAAATTAGGAATTATTCAAGGCTTTGTTTTTATTATTTATTTAAAGAATCTGTATATTTGTTGTGTATTTATTTGTTTAACATCTAAAAGAAATATAAATGAAAGTAGTTAAAATAGCAGGTCTTTTCATGGTTTTTGCGATTTCGATTGTCAGTAATGCGCAAAGCGATAAAAATGTAATAGCAAAATCTAATCAACAAGAATCTTCGGATTTTTTTGTTGAGCAGTTTTCTGACATAAAAGTTTTGCGTTATCAAATTCCTGGATGGGAGAACCTTACCCTAAAAGAGCAGGAATTGGTTTATTATCTAACGCAAGCAGGAAATTCAGGGCGTGATATAATGTGGGATCAGCATTATAAATACAACTTGACAATCCGAAAAGCATTAGAAAATATTTATCAAAATTATAAGGGGGATAAAAGCACTGCCGACTGGAAAAGTTTTGAAATTTATTTAAAAAGAGTTTGGTTTTCAAACGGTATTCATCATCATTATTCAACTGAAAAAATCAAACCGGATTTTTCAATAGAATATTTTAATGGTTTATTGAAAGCTACTAAAACTAATTTGTCTCCTAAAATAGCTGCCATTTTATTCAATGATGTTGATTCAAAAAGAGTAAATCTTGATGCTTCAAAAGGATTATTGGAAGGATCGGCTATCAATTTCTATGACAAAGGAATTACTCAAAAAGAGGTAGAGGCTTTCTATGCTACTAAAAAAAGTCCAGATCCAAAGAAGCCATATTCTTTTGGTTTGAATTCTAAATTGGTTCGAAATGCCAATGGCCAATTAGAAGAAAAAGTTTGGAAAAGTGGCGGTATGTATGGATCAGCGATTGATAAAATTATTTATTGGTTGGAAAAAGCACAAAAAGTAGCCGAAAATAAAAAGCAAGGTGATGCCATTGGGCTTTTAATCAAATATTATAAAACTGGTGATCTTAAAACTTGGGATGACTATAATATTGCGTGGCTACAAGCGACAGAAGGAAATATTGATTATATCAACAGTTTTATAGAAGTTTATAATGATCCATTGGGTTATAGAGGTTCTTATGAAGGAATTGTTCAAATTAAGGATTTTGATATGTCCAAAAAAATGGAAGTAG
>DATEOV010000170.1:0-2663 GCA_035273645.1 Flavobacterium sp.
GAAGTAAAATCCAAAGGTTATGATTCAGCTTTTTTAATTGCTTTCAAAAATGGAAAAAAAATAAGCATTCAGGAAGCAGTCAAATAATACTTATAAATTAGAATATTTTATATTAAATTTGCCCATTAAAAAAACAAAAATTTTGAAAATTACAAGAGAAATAAAAACTGCCATTTTAGTTATTACGTCAATTTTATTATTCCTCTGGGGATACAGTTTTTTAAAAGGAAAAGACCTTTTTAATAATTATAAAACTTTTTATGTAGAATATGCAAATGTAGAGGGACTTGCACCTTCTGCACCAGTGACAATCAACGGACTGAGCATTGGTAAAGTGAAAACCATTACGATTAGTGAAAAAGGAACATTATTGGTTGAATTGCAAATAGATACTGACTTTCCCATATCAAAATCAAGTACAGCTACAATTTATGACGCCAGTCTTATTGGTGGTAAGCAAGTAGCTATCCATCCTAATTATACAGATAAAATTATAGCCGAAAATGGGGATTACTTAACAGGTAATGTTGAAGCTAGCCTTATGGCTTCTTTAGGTGATAAAGCCGCTCCGGTTATGGCTAAAGTTGAGAAATTAATGACTAGCGCAGATAAATTAATTACTAGTTTTAATTCTGTTTTGGATGCAAAAGGACAAGCAGATTTAAAAAAGAGTTTAGCTGAACTTAGCGCTACTATGGAGCAGTTTCATAAAGTGGCTTCAAATGCCAATGTGATTTTGGATGAAAATAAAGGACAGTTGAAAGGTATGGTTTCTAATTTCAACAAAGTCTCTGATAATTTCGTTAAAATTTCAGATTCATTGAATAAAGCCGATTTAGGACTTACAGTTAGAAATTTGAATGCGACATTAAGTAAAGTTGATGCATTAATGAAAGGTTTGGAATCTGGAAAAGGAACTATGGGGAAATTACTGAAAGACGAAGCCTTATATGCAAACTTGGAAAAAACTTCCAAAGAGCTTGAATTGCTTTTAGAGGACGTAAGATTAAATCCAACACGTTATGTAAATGTTTCTGTTTTTGGTAAAAAAAACAAACCATATGTTGCTCCAAACGATTCTATAACAAAAGTAAAAAACTAGTATTTATGAGTTACCTTAGTAATGTGTTATTTGCCATAGTATTGATTATTGGATTCGGATATTTTTATTCGAATGTAAAAAAAATCATTAGAAATATTAATCTGGGTGTTGATGTTAATCGTAAAGATAATGCAAAAGCACGTTGGAGAAATATGGCAATGATTGCTCTTGGGCAATCCAAAATGGTAAAAAGACCCGTTGCTGGAATACTGCATATTATAGTATATGTTGGATTTGTTATCATCAATATTGAATTGTTGGAAATCATTATTGATGGCTTATTTGGAACTCATAGAATTTTTGCTCCTATCGGAGTAGTATATGATATTTTAATTGGCTCTTTTGAAGTATTAGCTTTTTTAGTCTTATTTGCTGTTACTGTTTTTTTGATAAGAAGAAATGTAATTAAGCTGAAAAGATTTATTCATTCGGATTTAAAAGGTTGGCCAAAAGGTGATGCTAATTACATCTTGTATTTTGAGATAACTCTAATGACTTTGTTTTTATTAATGAATGCTACCGATTTTCATTTGCAAAATGTACCCGGAGGTTTTTCACATTTTATAAAAGCAGGTTCTTTTCCAATAAGCCAATTTATTGCTCCAGCTTTCAATGGAATGTCCAGTGAGTTAGTGATGTTGTTAAACGAAGGATTTTGGTGGTTACATATCGTTGGGATTTTGGTTTTTATGAATTACTTATATTTCTCAAAACACCTTCATATTTTATTGGCTTTCCCAAATACTTATTTTGCTAATTTAAATCCACAAGGACAGTTTGATAATTTAGCTTCGGTAACTGCTGAAGTAAAATTGATGATGGATCCAAATGCAGACCCATTTGCGGCAGCGCCAGTCTCAGAAAATGAAGCTCCAAGTAAATTTGGTGCCAGTGATGTTCAGGATTTAAATTGGGTTCAATTGTTAAACGCTTATACATGTACTGAATGTGGTCGTTGTACTTCTTCTTGTCCAGCAAATCAAACAGGTAAAAAATTGTCTCCTCGTAAAATTATGATGGATACAAGAGATAGATTGGAAGAGGTAGGGAAAAATATTGATACCAACAAAGGTGTTTTTGTACCGGACAATAAATCTTTATTGAACGATTACATCACTCCCGAAGAATTGTGGGCTTGTACTTCTTGTAACGCTTGTGTAGAGGAATGTCCAGTAAATATCAGCCCGCTTTCTATCATTATGGATATGAGACGTTATCTTGTAATGGAACAAAGTGCCGCTCCTATGCCTATAAATGCTATGATGACCAATATCGAAAATAATGGTGCACCTTGGCAATACAGTCAACAAGACCGATTGAACTGGAAAAACGAAATATAGTTGAATCGTTTAATCGGTGAAAAGATTAACCGATTAAGTGATTTAGCGATTCAACAAATAAACAAATCAACGATTAAACAATAAAAAATGTCAGAAAATTTAATTGTGCCAACAATGGCCGAAATGCTAGCCCAAGGAAAACAACCAGAAGTTTTATTTTGGGTAGGTTGTGCAGGAAGTTTTGACGATAGAGCAAAGAAAATAACAAAAGCATTTGTGCG
>DATEOV010000171.1:0-2737 GCA_035273645.1 Flavobacterium sp.
GTCTTTTACATTTGTCAATTGATAAATTCGTCCAGTCAATAAATAAAAATCCAGATAATCGGGAGCCAATTTTATTCCCAAATGGGTTTTCTTCAACGCCGATTCATAGTTTTTGTCTTTGTTAACTTCTTTTATTGCAACATTCAAAAGACTGTCAACGTCTATTTTTTGGGCGTAAACATTATTCTTTGCCATTCCCAATACAAGAAAAATAATAAAGAGGATCTTGGTGTAGTTTTTGTATTTCATGCCTTTTAAAAATTTTGAATTATGTAATCTAATCTTGTTTTGGTGTAGTATTAAATCCTTGACGTTGCATGTTTCCCCAGCTTTGTTCTTTTTGTCTAAAAAAATGATAATACCCTTTTAATGAAGCATACACATTTACGGGATGGTAGCAAAAAGGTTCAATCATTGCCATCAGAACAAGTATTACGATTTCCTTTGTATTGGCATAATTTTTATAAATAATATCGTCCAACAATATCGAGATAAATGTTATAATGAGATAAAATAGATATACAATTAAGGATAGATAGATTAAATTAATGTAATCCATATTCAAAATGAAAAAGCTAATAATTAATACAATCAAGCCAGTTACTTCTAGAATTGGAATCAGAAATTCAAAGAAAAAGAAATAAGGAAATATAAGAAATCCAGTTTTTCCATATTTTGGATTAAAAAAAATGTTCCTGTGCAAATATAAAGTTTGAATCAGCCCTCTTGCCCAACGTACACGTTGACGAATCAGAATTTCTTTTGTGGCTGGTACTTCTGTCCAGCAAAGTGATTCAGGAATGTACTTAATTAAAAAGGGTAATTTATTGTCATACATATATTTCCTCATTCGGGTAATGAGTTCCATATCTTCCCCTAGTGATTTATGCCAATAGCCACCAGCCGCAACAGCAATTTCTTTGTCAAACATACCTAATCCTCCCGAAACCAATAACAAACCATTGATTTGACTCCAAGCCATTCTACCAAAAAGAAAGGCGCGGACGTATTCCAATTCTTGAAACCTAGGATACCATCCTTTTGGGAAATGAATTTTCAAAAGAAATCCATCTTTTACTTCGCAAGAATTAGAAATTCGAATGCCAGCTCCTGTAGCAATAACTTTTGTTTTGCTTTCTATAAAAGGTTTGGCTAGTTTTATGATGGTGTCATTTTTCAGAATGCAATCTACGTCGGTACATAAAAACAAAGGGTACTTGGTGGAGTTGATACCTGCATTGGACGCATCGGCTTTGCTTTTACCATTCTCTTTGTCAACAACCAGTAATTTTGAATATAGAGGGTTAGTGGATTTATAATGACCTCGTACAGTGCTTGTTTTAATTTTTTCCTGATAATAGAAATCGACTTTTATTAGTTCAAATTCATCAATTAGTTTTTGGAGGGTATCATCAGTGCTACCATCATTTACCAATACGACTTCGTATTTTGGATAGGTCAGAGAAAGCAATGATTTGACATTAAAGACAACGGTTGCCCCTTCATTAAATGCAGGTGCTACTACAGAAACGCCAGGAATATAATTTGATTTTAGTATAACATTGTTTGGTATGAAATTTTTTGTGTTTAAATGTTTTTTTATCGCATAATAGGATAATATTGCCAAGGTGCAATAGAAGAGGATATAGATTATGGAAAAAACACCTATAAAATGAGAGTAAATTGATACATCCTGTTCCATTAGAGATTGGGGGTTTTAACGTGTTTTACCATTTTTTGTACATCGGTATTATCTATAAAATGGGAATCAAAGTAGCTAGGATTTATTTTGAAAAGACAATAAACAGCATCTAGTTTGATGTTTTCATTCGTTTTATTTTCCAATAAATCTGCAATAAAAATCTCTGATTCGGCTGTTCCAATTTGAGATAATGTAGTGAAAATTTCCAGCTTGTTTTGAGTGTCCTCTTGCTCAAATTGTTCAATTAAAGCATGTTCTGCCTCGGCTATAAAAAGGAATTTAACAGCAGTAATCGCTTCAAAACGTACTGCTCTATCTTTATGTTTTAATAATTTTATAATGCTTTCATTTTCTTTTGTGAAATTATAGAATGTCATTAATTTAATGCCAAGTTTTACAATTGAAATATTTTCAGACTGAATCCATTGACTCAAATTAGAGGGGATTTTTGTTTTTTTATGATGCAAAATATCCATAAAATTTATTTCGCCGGCAATTCTAACTGGATCTTTATAATTAATTAATGTTTCTAATTCATTGGGATTTAATGAAATTAAGGTTAGGAATGCACTGGACTTGATATTTCTGTTTTTACTGTTTAATAGAGGCATAATGTATTCCTGCCCTTTTTTATATTCTAAAGATTGTAATTGATACATTCCAAGACACTTTAGATAAAAACGGTTACTTTTCAAAAGCTTTTTGGTGAATTCAAACAAACCAAATTGTTCGTATATAAATTGGAGAGTTTTGGTAACATCACCTTTTAAATTCGATTTTAAAAAAATAATTTCATTCAGGATTAATTTTTTGCACCAATTTTTTTCAAAAGGAATTGTTTTTTTGAATTGTTCAATTTCTGCTTTGAAAAGTTTTTTTTCAAAAGATGAAAAAATCATATTGGTTAAAAAACTGTCAATTTCACTTTTTGTGGCTTCAAATTTTGGTCTAAATGAATCGTATACAAATCTATTGATAATCAAAAAGGCTATTAATAGAATAAGCCCACAAGTCAATATGAGAAGAGCAATGTGG
>DATEOV010000172.1:0-3140 GCA_035273645.1 Flavobacterium sp.
ATAACAAACCCATAACTGTATTCCTTCCCTCTTAATTGATACTGGCTATGCGGCAATGCTCCCCAGCTGTTATCTCCTCCAACACCTCTTTGGGCTAAATCTACACAAACTATTACCTCATTTCGGGGAGTTATATCATTGAGATGACGGTATTTTTTTGTCAGCCCTGGATCAAAATCTTCTGGGTAATTATGCAGTGCACTTACTCCTAAAGGCTGTAAACCATTAATTTCGATTCCGTTTCCAGAATTATTTGTAAGCGTTAACCAACGAACATCGGTTTTATAACCATTTTCTTGAGGACGCGTATAAGGAACATACTGATCTGCAACTTTACTGCTATAAATTCCTTTAAAAGAAGCGGTATTTCTATCCTGATAATTTTCCCAAGGACCTCTTCCATAAAAATTAAAATTATCAAGTTCCTTCTTGAGAGAGAATATCATTCCAAAACGAGGCATTTCCGACAGTGGATTGTTACCTGCTTTAAATGAATTTGAAATCTCCAAACTTCCGTCAGTATTCATCGTATAAACAATTGTATATGTAGACGCAACATCTCTTAAGAAGAGAGTAGCCACAACACTTGATTTTCCGTCTATTTCTTTAATTTCAATGGTATTCAATTTGCTGAATTTCCCTGCAGTTCTCCATACATTACTTTCTGCCTGCATGTTATTTCCAAAATCATTATCTGTTGGAGCACGCCAGAAATTTGGAACTGGCAACTGATTGAAAAATCGTTCTCCTTTTGATTTATAATCTTGAATCAAACCTGATTTCTTGCTTATTACTACCTCAACACCAGACGAACTAAGCGTAACTTCATCTTTCGTTTCTTTTATCGTAGGACTTGCAGTTTTCTTTGTGGCTTTAACAAAATAATTATTAGTACCAATTGAGAACTGCTCTCTGGCAACTTCAAAATTTTGAGGTAAAACTTCGGTGCCATTGCGTGTGTAAGCATAAATATTCAAAAGATATTCTGTGCCATCTTTTGCTGTTAGTTTTGGCAATTCCAATTGTATTTCCTTTTTAGATTGAGGAGCAAGACTTACATCTATTGTTCCAGTCTTTATAGCTAAACCATTTTCTAAAACTTCATATTTGAAAAAATAATTATCAAGGTTAGTATAACCAAAACCGTTTTCTACCTCTATGATTCCTTTATTCAAATCAACCGCTTTGAATAGAATATCCTGATATACTTTCTTTACTTCAAAAGCGCCTGGATGAGGCTTTCGATCTGGCCAAACCAATCCGTTATGACAAAAGTTTTCATCATTTGTATAATTTTGGCTTCCCATGTCGCCTCCATAAGCCCAGTATTTACGACCTACTTCATCAGTCATTTCAAATCCCTGATCAACCCAATCCCAAATAAATCCTCCCTGCATGTTTTCACTTCCGTGAATAATATCCCAATATTCCTGAAAATTTCCGCTGCTGTTTCCCATTGCGTGTGAATACTCACACATAATAAAAGGGCGTTTTACATCCTTGCGATTAGCATATTCTTTCATATACTCTATGCTTGGATACATCGGACAGACAATATCTGTATTATCTTCTTCCATGGCTTGCTCAAATTGAACCAATCGGGTTTTGTCCCTATTTTTAATCCACTTATAAGCATCTTTAAAAACCGGTCCGTTTCCGCATTCATTACCCAAAGACCAAAGAATAACCGAAGGCTGGTTTTTGTCACGCTCTACCAAACTGTAAATACGATCCATGTGCGCAGCGTGCCATTCCGGTCTATATGCCGGATGGCTTGCATAATCAGAAATCCAAGACAAAGAACCCATTCCATGACTCTCGATATTAGCTTCATCTACTAAAAACAAACCGTATTTATTACACAATTTAACCCATAACAGATTCATAGGATAATGACTGCACCGCACCGCATTAATGTTCAATGCTTTCATCATCTTGATATCCTTCATCATCGTTTCCTCATCCTGATAATGACCTGTTTTAGGATTATGCTCATGAATATTTACGCCATGAACCATGATTCTGATACCATTAACTAATAATTGTCCATTTTTCAGCTCGACTTTACGGAAACCTACTGAAGTTCCAACCGTTTCAACAACCTTCCCATTTTCATCTTTAAGCGAAAGCAAAAGAGTATATAAATTAGGCGCTTCGTTACTCCATAATTTCGGAGCTTCAACATTCTCGCTAAACGTAATTGATTCTGATGAATTGGCTTTTACATTTATTTTGGTTGATTTAGTAAAAAGCATTTTACCATTTGCATCTACCAATTTGGCTTCAACAGTCTGATTATTTTTTGATTCCGAATTCTTATTCTGAAGTTTTACATCAACAGACAAACTTCCGTTTTTGTAAGAAGCATCTAAATCCGGACGCGCAAAGAAATCGGCAATTCGGATATTTGCGGTACTGTACAGATAAACATCTCGGTCGATTCCTGATAAACGCCAAAAATCCTGATCTTCTAAATAGGAACCATCGCTCCAGCGATATACTTCAACTGCTAACTGATTTTTACCAGCTTTTACATATTTAGTAATATCAAATTCCGTTGGGCTTTTAGTGTTTTCACTGTAGCCTACTTTCTCACCGTTTACCCAAACATACATTGCCGAAGTTCCTGCTTCAAAATGAATATATACTCGGCGGCTGTTCCAATTTTCAGGCAATTCAAATGTACGTTTATAAGAACCCACTGGATTATCTGCATGGTCTATAAATGGCGGATTTTTGACAAACGGATACGTTATATTCGTGTAGATAGGAATTCCATAACCTTGCAATTCCCAATTGGCAGGCACTAAAATTTCTTTCCAGTTTGTTGTTTTAAAATTAGTTTTGAAAAAATCAGTTGGTCTTTCATCTGGCGTTGGAGACCAGTTGAATTTCCACTTTCCATTTAAGCTTAAAAACCACGGAGAACGAGTATAATCATCTGCAATAGCAGAAGACTCATCCGCATAAGGCAAAAATGCTGCCCTAGCTGGTTCTCTATTAATTTGGAATACTTCAGGATTTTCCCAGTCGTTAACAGTTTGCTTTTTTTGGGCAACCATAACTAAAGAAAGGAAAACCAAAACAAAGCTTAAAAGAATTGACTTTTTCATTCTATTTATTTTTATAATGTACCTCTG
>DATEOV010000173.1:0-2307 GCA_035273645.1 Flavobacterium sp.
AATTATGAAATCGCCATTGATAAGAAGTTTGCGTAAGCAAACACCAAAAAATAAAAAGGCGATACCATATTTAACCTTTAACAATTAAATTTTACAAATATGAAATCAACTGCCAACCTAAATACTTGGTCAAAAACAACAAAAGTTTTTTTAGGCCTATTAATTATCAATTTATTTTTTCTAACAGGCTGTAAAAAAAACGAAGAACCTTCAAGTACAACTGTTGAAGAATCAAAAGAAGTAACTGATTCATCAGTAGTTAAACCAGCGGACCCGCCAGCTAATTTTAAACATCAAACGGCTTTAGTCAATGGCGTAAACATTCATTATGTTATTGGTGGAACAGGGGAACCTTTGGTACTTGTTCACGGTTTTGGACAAAACTGGTATATGTGGAATAGATTGTTGCCAGAGCTTTCTAAACATTTTACGGTTATCGCCCCGGATTTGAGAGGAGTAGGCGAATCAGACAAACCAGAATCAGGTTATGACAAAAAAACGATGGCCACAGATATTCATGAACTCGTGAAGAAATTAGGCTACAATAGCATAAATCTTGCCGGACACGACATCGGGCTTATGGTAGCTTATGCATACGCAGCCCAATATGGAAATGAAGTCAAAAAACTGGCCTTGATGGATGCTTTGCTTCCCGGTATAGAACCAGTTTGGTCACAGGTTTCGGCTTCGGCTTGGTGGTTTGGATTTTTTGCTTGGCCTACTGCGGGAGACATAGTTGCCGGTAAGGAAAAGGAATTCTTGACCAATTTTTGGCCAATGGTTGGACACGTGAAAGATCCTTTTACTCCCGAAGAAACAGCCGAATTTGTTAGAGCTTATGCAGTCAAAGATGGCGCAAAATCAAGTTTTAAATGGTTTGGAAATTTTCCTCAGGACGGAAAAGACAATCTGGTATTTGCGAAAACAAAACTAAAAATGCCTTTGTTGGCAATGGGAGGCGAATTTTTTGCGGCAGCGTTTCTTAAAGAGCATTCTAAACTTGTTGCAGTAAATGTATCCGAATCCAAAATTGCAGGTTCAGGACATTGGTTGGTTCAGGAAAATACGACTCAGGTGCAAAAAGACCTATTGGCTTTTTTTCTGGCAAAATAGGCTATTCAAAATAAAACAAACAGAATATTAAATTCGAACAAGATGAAACGAATATTTTTAATACCGCTATTTTTTCTTGGTCTATTGATGCAGTCCCAAGAAAAAGCGGACTTGATTATTTATAACGGAAAAATAGCCACTATGCAAAAATCCGGTGAATTTGTTCAGGCTGTTGCGGTAAAAGGAGGGATTGTTTTAGCCACCGGAACTTCCGTAAGTATTTTGTCAAGCTATAAAAACGCAGCCACACAAACTATTGACGCAAAAGGTAAAACCGTAATACCGGGACTAAATGACAGTCACATACACGTAATCCGTGAAGGACTTAATTACAATGCCGAGTTGCGTTGGGATGGAGTGAAGACCCTAAAACGAGCTATGGAAATGCTCAAGGAACAGGCAGCTCGAACCCCTCCTGGTGTTTGGATTAAAGTCATAGGCGGTTGGAATGAATACGGATTTGAAGAAAAAAGACAACCCACGATTGATGAAATAAACGCTGCTGTTCCTGATAAACCAGTTTTTATAACCTATTTGTACGGCAAAGCTTTTTTGAACAAAAAAGGAATTGAAGTTTTGGGTTACACCAAAGACACACATTACGAAGGCAGTGTTTTGGAGCAAGATAAAAATGGAAATCTGACAGGATTGATGTTTGCCAAAGAAACTCCAAAAGCCATTTATACCACATTGGGCTTGACCACAAAATTAACTCCCGAAGAAAGAATCAACAGTTCGCTTCAGTTCAATCGGGAACTGAATCGATTTGGTTTGACAAGTGTGGTTGATGCAGCCGGCGGTGGACAAAATTTTCCCGCCGATTATGGAACTTCAATGGAATTGGCGAAGCAGGGCAAATTAAATCTCCGAATCTCCTATTATTTATTTGCCCAGCAAAAAGGGAAAGAACTTCAGGATTATGAAAAATGGGTAGCTGAAACGGTGCTCAACAAAAATGACAATCTATTGGTTGCAAATGGTTATTCCGAGGAAGGAGCTGGAGAAAATATTGTGGCTTCGGCAGCCGATTTTGAAAATTTCCTTGAACCAAGAATTGTTCTTTCGGATCAAATGGAAGGTGATCTCGAACCCATTATTCGACTGTTGGTCAAAAACAAATGGCCTTTTAGGTTACACGCCACTTACGGCGAATCCATTGACCGAATGTTGAATGTTTTTGAGAAAGTAAACAAA
>DATEOV010000174.1:0-4168 GCA_035273645.1 Flavobacterium sp.
TCATTCACTCCAGTGGAAAAAAATTAGGTTTCGGAGAATTGGTTGATATAGTGGCTACATTGCCTGTTCCAACAACCATTAGTTATAAAAACCCAAAAGATTTCAAATATATTGGTAAGACTCTAAAAAGTGTCGACGTTAAAGATTTTGCAAACGGAAGTGCCATTTTCGGTATTGACAAACGCTTACCAAATATGAAGGTTGTTGCTATAGCAAGATGCCCCGTTACTTTTGGAACTGTCAAATCATTTGACAAAACTGCGGCCATGAAAATTCATGGTGTTATAGATGTTATCGAAATCCCAAGAATCGAAAAACCTTTCGGACCTCTTGGTGGTGTTGCCGTGATTGCATCAAATACTTGGGCAGCATTTAAAGGAAAGGAAGCGCTAGAAATACAATGGAATTATGGCAAAAATGAAGGTTATGATTCCGAGAAATACATGACCGAATTAACCGAAAGAGTACATAAACCTGGTAAAGTCGAAAAAGAAATTGGTGATGTAAACAAAGCTTTTAATGAAGCTGCAAAAGTTGTAGAAAGCACTTTTCAATTACCTCATTTAGCTCATGCTCCAATGGAAGTCCCAAATGCGGTAGCTTGGGTTCAGGGGGATACTTGCGAAGTTTGGGCACCTACTCAAGATCCACAATCTGCCAGAGAAGAAGTTTTCAATTATTTGGGAACAACTATTGATAAAGTCACTATAAATATTACTTTTTTAGGAGGTGGTTTTGGACGGAAATCAAAGCCAGATTATATAGTAGAAGCTGTTATGGTTTCAAAAGCTATAAATGCTCCTGTACAAGTTGTATGGTCACGAGAAGACGACATAAAGCACGGTTATTACCATACAGTAAGTTCACAATACATGAAAGCATCGTTGGATACGCAAGGTAATGTTACTGGTTGGTTGCACCGATCTGCATTTCCATCGATTATGTCAACCTTTAAACCAGGTACCGATTATCCTGCCGGATGGGAAGCTTCTAGTGCTGCTGATGTTCCTTTTGATATAAAAAATTTCAAAGTTGAATCGGGACAAGCTCCTGCAATGGTTCGAATTGGCTGGATGCGATCAGTAATCAATGTTTTACATGGATTTTCCATCAACGTTTTTGCCGATGAATTGGCTCATGCCGCAAAGCAAGACCCATTAGAATTTAGACTAAAATTAATTGGTGACGACCGCATAGAAGATACCAAAGATCCAATAAAATACAATACAGCTCGTCTCAAAAATGTTTTAAAAATGGCAGCCAAAAATGCCAATTGGGGAAAACCATTACCCAAAGGACATGTTCATGGAATAGCGGTTCATTATAGTTTTTATTCCTATGTAGCTTCTGTAGTCGAAGTTTCAATGGTTAACGACAAAGTAAAAGTGCATAATGTTCATACTGTTATTGATTGCGGAATAGCTGTTAATAAAGATACCATAAAATCCCAAATGGAAGGCGCTGCTGTTTTCGGAATGTCATTAGCCTATTACGGAAAAATCACGGCTAAGGACGGAGCTATTGAACAAAACAGCTACAGTGACTACCGAATGATACGCATGAATGAAATCCCAAAGGTTCACGTAGAAATTGTAGAAAGCTCCGAAAGACCTACAGGAGTTGGAGAACCTGGCGTTCCAGTGATTGCCCCAGCCATAATTAATGCAATTTTCAAACTAACAGGAAAACGTTATTACAACTTGCCTTTAAGCGATTACGACCTTGTATAACTGATTGACAAATTAAATACCCAACGAATACCAATTATTAATGACTAACTGGATTGAACTATTACAAGAATTTAAAAGTAAAAAGAAACCTGTTGCACTCGTTACCATTACTAAAATTCTTGGTTCGGCTCCATGTAGAGTAGCTTCAAAAATGATTGTTACACCGCAAAAAGAAATACACGGAACCATAGGTGGAGGAAAATTAGAATTTCAAGTAATCGATGAAGCTGTTCGTGCCATCCAAGAAAATAAAATTTTAGAAAGCACTTATACTTTAGGACCCGAATTTGAACAATGTTGCGGAGGAAAAGTCGAATTAATTATTGAACCCATGAATCAATACCCAGAATTATACCTTTTTGGAGCTGGACATATAGGCGTTGCCATCTGCGAGGTTTTAAAGGACACCCCTTTCTCCGTTACGCTTCTTGACACTAGAGAAAATTGGAGAGAAACTATCGAAATTGACCAAACGGTTACTTATAATGCCTTTCCTTTTGACCTTTATAAACAAACAATAAACTGGGGACCGAATTGTTACATAGTAATTTTGACTCACGACCACAAATTGGATTTTGAAATTACCGCTTTGGCATTACACGAACAAACCAAATACATTGGATTGATTGGCAGCAAAACCAAGAAAAACAAATTCAATAACTTATTGATAAACGAATTGGATTTCAAACCCGGAATCAAACCTGTTCATTGCCCAATTGGATTGGATTTGGGCGGCAATTCCCCTAAAGAAATTGCCATAAGCGTCGCCTCCGAATTACTGAAAGTCTATTATGGAAAATAATGCAGTATTCGTGTTATTGGCCGGCGGAAAATCCGAAAGGATGGGCGTTGCAAAAGGTTTACTTGAATATCAAAACACCTATTGGATTTTAGAACAAATAAACCGTATTTCAACTTCAACAGTAACCGAAGTTTATATAGGATTGGGTTATCGTTACGAAGACTATTTAAATAAAATTTCATGGTTTACCGAAGCACAATCGCATTTTGTACTTTACAAAAATATAAAGGTGAGAGTTGTGATAAACCAAAATCCTGAACAAGGTTCTTTCTCAACACTTCAAACCGTTTTACAACAAATTCCTAAAAACAAATCGGTATTGATTAATCCCATTGACATTCCAATCTTAAACCCAACCGAATTACAAAACATTATCGAAGCAAAAAAACAAATTGTGCTTCCAAATTTTGAAGGCAAGAATGGGCATCCCATTAAACTTGATTCTGAATTTTGGAAATCCTTACTTTTTCTCAATCCAACCAATGAAAACAGTCGATTGGATTTAGAAATCAAAAAAATAATTCCTTCCAAAATAACAACAATAACCGTAACCGATCCCTGTATTATAAAAAACTTAAACACTCCAAATGATTGGATTGAGTTTTTAAACTCCAATCATAAAAGAGCATAAAAAAAGCGTTCCGAAATCTATCGAAACGCTTTTTTCAAAATTAAAATCAACCTTATTTCTTGATTAATTCCTGCAATGGTTTTAATTGCTCCAAATCAATTTTAGATTCTTTCAAAACCGAAATCATATTCATAATATTCGTTGGATTCATGTCTTTTCCCAAAACCCTGACAACGGCAAAACCAACATCTTTTTTATTGGCAAAAAAAACAAATTCATTGATATGGTCATCTGTCCCAACAAAACTTACCGAAGCTCCTTCTTTCCCTGAACCGAATTTCATCAGCTGTTGGTAATTTGGGTTTTTCAGAATCAAATTAACTTTTGCTCGTTCTGTCTCAAATTGCGCTTTGTTTTTATCGTTCAATTTGAAAGCCAAAATATTCATTTTATCAAAAGAATGCAACGCTTCACTTTGAGCAACAGTCAATTTGGTTTTATCAACATTCAAAATGTTTGATGAAATATCCAAGGCAATAAAATCTTTGTTCTCTGTATTTTCAACAAAGTATTTTTGCAAAGTAGGCTCTGAGCTACAGCTTCCAAAAATCAAACTGCTTAGCAACGCGATTATAAATAATACAACTTTCATTTTACTTTTTACCTTTAGTTGCTTTTTTCAAATCTTCACCACCAGGAATTCTCATTTTGTCTGTCAAGACCGATATCTCACTCAAATCAAAGTCTCCTGTCAATGACATCAAAACAGTATCTTCATCTTTTCCTCCTTCAACAAACATCAACAACTCTTTAATTTGACTGTCTTTGGCACCAGATTTAACCATGATTTTAATATTTCTTCCTTTGTCATTTACGCGCATCAATTCTTCGAGACCTGCAGTTTTAATATATTTGTCTGCAGTAGTTTTCATTTCGCCTTCTACCCTCGTACTTTGAGTGGTAAACACTTTCAAATTATCCAATTTCTTTATCAGATTCATGTATTGCTGCGCCTCTTTATCGGAAGTGTCCACCTTTACTTTACTCATTAATTCAAACATTTTC
>DATEOV010000175.1:0-2690 GCA_035273645.1 Flavobacterium sp.
GATTTGAAAACTGTTGTGAAGACGAAGAAGGTTTGACGCGTTGGGATGTTCTCCATGCTGAGGCAAATGCAATACTGAAAGTGGCAAGATCAACTCAATCCTGCGAAGGGGCAACTTTGTATATTACGCTTTCGCCTTGTAAGGAATGCAGTAAATTGATTCATCAATCGGGTATAAAAAGAGTGGTATACCACAATGGATACCGCGATGATTCCGGAATACAATTTTTAATGAAGGCCGGTATAGAAGTAGAACATATTTCTGTTTTAGAAGATTAAGAGAAAATGAAATTTGACAATAAATATTTACCAATACTTATTGGGGGCATTTTTGCCCTTGGAATTTTTATTGGTAGTTTGTCTGGTTCGCCTTCGTCTAAATCTTTTATGGCTAAAAAGAATACCAAGGAAAAACTCAACAAACTGATTGACTTCATTGATAGCGAATATGTAGATGATGTCAATACGGATTCTATTGTGAGTCTTACCGTGAATAATATTTTAGCAAAATTAGATCCTCATTCAGTTTATATTCCACCAAAAGAACAAGCAGAGATAGCCGAGACTATGAAAGGTGATTTTGTAGGGATTGGGATTAATTTTTATATGTTTAAAGATTCTTTAGCGATTATAAACCCAGTTAAAAATGGGCCTTCTGCAAAAGCGGGAATCAAAGCGGGTGATCGTATTTTGTATGCTGATAAAACCAAGTTATTTGGACGAAAATTGCCTAATGATAGTTTGTTTGCCACACTAAAAGGAGAGGCAGGTTCGCAAATTGAATTGACGGTTTACAGAAAATCGGAACACAAGAAAATAAAGATAACCATAAAGCGTGATGTTATTCCTTTAAAAAGTGTTGATGTTGCAATGCTTTTGGATAACACTATTGGTTATATCAAAATTAATCGTTTTGCAGAAACGACTTCTGATGAGTTTAAAAAAGGATTGGCTTCTTTGAAAAAACAAGGTGTAAAAACGCTTGTGATTGATGTTCGGGATAATGGCGGAGGCTATATGGAAGAGGCTATTGCCATTGCCGATGAGTTTTTGAAAGACAAGGAATTAATTGTTTTTACCAAAAGCAAAAAAGAACCAACAGAAAAAACATATGCCACAGAACAAGGTAGTTTTGAAACGGGTAATGTATTTGTTTTGATTAATGAAAACAGTGCTTCGGCCAGTGAAATTTTGGCTGGAGCTATACAGGATAATGATCGCGGAACGATTGTGGGGAGACGTTCATTTGGTAAAGGATTGGTACAGCGCGAAATGGATTTTAATGATGGTTCGGCTGTTCGATTAACCATTGCAAGGTATTATACACCAACAGGAAGGTCTATTCAAAAGCCTTATTCTAAAGGGAATGAGGAGTATTTTAAGGAATCGGATTCTCGGTTCTTACACGGCGAGCTGTATAAAAAAGACAGTATAAAAGTGGTTGATTCCCTTAAGTTTAAAACCAAAAAAGGTAAAATTGTTTATGGTGGCGGTGGAATTGTACCCGATGTTTTCGTGCCTTTGGAAGCGGAACACGGAGCTGAAAATATTTCTTATTTATTGCAGTCAGGAATCGTTGGGCATTTTGTTTTTGAAGAGTTAGATAAAGACAGAAGTGCATTTGCTAAATTGACTTTCGAGCAATTTAAGGTAAAAATCAGCGCTACCGATTTATATTTTAATGCTTTCCAGAAATACCTTTTCCAAAACGGGTTGGAGGTTAGTCTTGATAACTATAAAACATTGGTGAAAAGATACGTCAATGCAGAGTTTGCAAGACAGTTATATGGTGATACTTATTACTATGAAATGGTTTTGAAAGAAGATGCCATGATAAAAGCGGTCTTGAAACAAAATTCAAAACTTCAAACTGCAAAGTAATTAATAAGTATAAAAAGTAGTTTATTTTCTAATGCTATCGTGGGAATGAGTTTGAATTCCCTCGTTCCATAAAGTAAGTAAATCTGTAGCGACTGCGGCACCACTTCCTGCAGCAATAGCCAATTGGCTTCGCCAACCTGCGAGAGTTCCTATAGCATAAATTCCGTCGGCTACTTTATGGTCAATATTTTTTAGCTGAATCCTTTGTTTTTCGGGTAGCGCTTTTTTATGTGGCTCCACAAACTGTATTAAACCCTCGATAGCAAAAGTATTGGCTGAACCAACACCAATTACAATAGTAGCGGTTTTGTAAGTGTTTTTGTTCGTAACAACTGTAAATTCGGGGTAGTGACCCTCGATTTTTAATACTTTTTCCTCAGGAATTTGAATAATATGGGGATAAGTGTTAGATAAATGATCGATGCTCTCAATTAGTAATTCCGAACCTAATTTTCCTGGAGGAATTCCGTAAGCATTGTTGAAAAGGGCCTCTTGAAGTGATGAAGTCTTTTGATGCGTTAGAATTCCGATTTTCTTAGACGTTACAAATGATTTGTTTTTGGCAGAACCCAGTACCATGGCGCATGATATTCCGGAAACGCCGCCGCCTATAATTAATACGTCAAACACAGTTATGCGTTGTCGTTCATTTTTTCAACTATTTTTTTAGACATTCTAAAAATAAGAAGAATTAATACTGCACAAAATGAAGCGACTACACCAACGAACGCCACTACGCTATCTCCTTTAAATGGATTTTGAAAATCAATTAAAGTAATGTTGAAAATAAGAAGCGCAACTGCTAAAAGC
>DATEOV010000176.1:0-4585 GCA_035273645.1 Flavobacterium sp.
ATTTAATATAGAAAAAATACAATCTCACCAAAAAACTTTTTCAATTGTTTTTCATTACCTGCATCTATAAAAAAGCGATTAGACTACCTTTATTAGTTAAATTCCGGTTTAGTACAATATTATACTGACGGATACATTTTATGAATAATCAACCATTTAGATTCAATCACTTAAATTAACTTCTATATAATTTAAATAATTTGCATTATTAAAAATATTACCATTAATTTGCCGAAAATACATTCTTGAGAAGTTTTCTGTCTTTATAAGATTGACGCCAAATTATTAATAAATTCACAGAAGAAACAATGAAAAAAAATTACTTAAAGACCTTAATAAACATCTGTTTACATGTTTAATTTTTTTAGAAGAAGGCCTAAAGAATATACCAAAATTGAAAACCATATTTTTGGTATAATTACTGAGTTGCTGAAAATAAGTGCAACCGATATCAATTGTGATGAATTAGGTGGAAAGTATTATTTAAGTAACGAAGAACAACATTTTAGAGTTACAATATTCAGTAATGATTCTGTTATCAGAATGACCAATACACGTGATTCAGTTGCCGAAAAATATGACAAAGTTTTTGTTGAAAATGTTTTAAGGGCTGTCAAAGAAGAGAAACATCGCAGAATGGAATTAGTTTGCGATTCAATTACGAATAGTATAGAAAAGATGGCCGAACGCTTACATCACACTCTTATCGTATCAAATGAGGAAGAGGAAGACGAGAAAGAAATAGAAAAAGAAGCAGAAGAAGACACTTTTCTAAAAAGTGTTTAAAAATAAAAATGAGGGTTTAACTTTTTAATTAAAGTTGAACCCTTTTTTCAAATATAGCCAAGTAAAATACAATAATCCAGATATAGTATTAACTGCTTTGATAAAATGCAGCCTTACATATAATAACCATTTTTATTACTATTTTTTCATTTTACAGAGAATAGTAAGTTTTAAAATTCCCTAACTTTACCAAGTATAAAAGTTGTCAATTTTAAAACAAAATAATGAACTTCACTAAGACCACTGAGCAATCTTCCAAATACGAACATTTAGAAAAAATGTCGGTTCAAGAATTACTTACCAACATCAATAACGAAGACAAAACTGTACCTCTTGCAGTAGAAAAAGCCTTGCCACAAATAGAAACTCTGGTAAGTGAAATTGTTACCAAAATGAGATTGGGCGGACGATTATTCTATATTGGAGCCGGAACTTCAGGACGTTTGGGAATCTTGGATGCCTCAGAATGTCCTCCTACTTTTGGAGTACCTTTTGACTTGGTTGTTGGTATTATTGCAGGTGGAGATACTGCCATCCGCAAAGCCGTAGAAAATGCCGAAGACAACGCTACTCAAGCTTGGATTGACTTACAAGCTTTTAATGTAAATGAGAATGATGTCGTTGTAGGTATTGCTGCTTCTGGAACAACTCCTTATGTTATTGGAGGATTACAGGCCTGTAATGCCAAGAACATAAGTACTGGAAGTATTTCCTGCAATGCGGGAAGTCCGCTTTCGCAAACAGCAAAATTCCCGATTGAAGTTATTGTCGGACCCGAATTTGTAACCGGTAGTTCAAGAATGAAAGCCGGAACTGCCCAAAAATTGGTTCTAAATATGATTACCACAGCCACCATGATTCAGCTTGGAAAAGTAAAAGGAAACAAAATGGTTGATATGCAATTAAGCAATAGCAAACTTGTAGATCGTGGTGTAAAAATGATTATGGGAGAAATTCCTGTAACTTATGAAGAAGGCTCTGAATTGCTAAAAACTCACGGAAGCGTGAGAAAAGCAGTTGATTATTATAATGCCCAGTAAGGAGATTTCAGATATAAGGTTGCACAAATTACAATTAAACAGATAAACGATTAAACTAGTCTAAATGGCAAACAAAGAATTATTGGCAAAAGGAATAAAATATTTAACTGGTGCTTTACCACTTATGTTTATTGGCCCAACCGTTATTTATAATGCATTTATGAACCAACATACCAGTTGGCATTATTTGGTTTTGGCCATAGGAATCATTGCTTGTCTAGCATCAATGTATTTAATGTTTTTAGGTTTGAAAATAATAATGAAAGGCATATTTAACGACTAATGGAAGACCTAATACACATTCAAAAAACATTTGAAAAAGTAACCTATATCGGTAAGAAGATTAGCAATCGTGAATTTGAAGATTGCGTTTTTAAGAACTGCGATTTCTCAAATAGCGATTTTTCGAATAATAGCTTTATGGATTGTGAATTCATAGAATGTAATTTATCGATGACTCAATTGGGAGGTTCTAGCCTGAAAACTGCAAACTTTAAGAACTGTAAACTTATGGGAATTCAATTTCAATCGTGTCAGGATTTTTTGTTCAATGTTCAATTTCAAGATTGCATTTTGGACTATAGTTCTTTTGCGAATAAAAAAATGCCTAAGACCAAATTCAATTCCTGTTCGATGAAAGAAGTTACTTTTATCGGAACCAATTTGACCCAATCGTTTTTTGGAAACTGTAATCTGGACAATGCTATTTTTAACGACACTATTTTAGCTGGTGTCGATTTTACAACGGCCTATAACTATAAAATTGACCCCGAATTCAACCCGATGAAAAAAGCGAAATTTTCGAATCAGGGAATCGCGGGGCTTTTGGATAAATATGACATAAAAATTGAGTAATCATGAATGCAACCACCTCCTATCTTGAAAGCGTAAAAAAGCAATTTCTCTACTATAAAATGTTGGGAGAAAAAGCAATGGATCAATTGGAACCGGAACAACTTTTTGTGTCTGTAAACGAAGATACCAACAGTATTGCTGTGATCGTAAAACACCTTTCGGGGAATATGCTGTCGCGCTGGACGGATTTCCTGACGACCGATGGTGAAAAGGAAACTAGAAATCGGGATGGTGAATTTGAAAATGACCTACAGACAAAAGATCAAGTATTAGCTCTTTGGAATGAAGGTTGGGATTGCTTTTTAGGAGCATTGGACAGTTTGAAGCCTGAACAACTTTCGGAGATTATTTATATTCGAAATGAAGGACATACGGTTATTGAAGCCATCAACAGACAACTGGCACATTATCCTTACCATGTTGGGCAAATTGTGTTTTATGCCAAACAACTTAAAAATAATGAATGGGATAGTTTATCGATTCCTAAAAACAAATCAAATAATTATAACGCAGATAAATTTGCGCAGGAGAAAACAATTAAAAATTTTACGGAAGAAGAATTCAGACGATTAAAATAATAAATACACCAATCACATTGCCCCAGATGGAAGTGAAAACCCCACAGTCTCGTTGACTTAAATTTTTTGTGTTTGCAAAGCGACTGAAAGAAGCTCTTACAAAAACTTAAAAATTTTGTCTACGAGACGAGGAGTTGTAGCGGACAGCTGGATTAGGCCCAAATAAAAAAGATAAATACGAAGAAATGAAAAAAATAATACTACTCTCTCCTTTACTGCTACTAATGTCCTGCTATAATGTGGAACGTAATTGTGCAGACTTTAAAACCGGGAAATTTAAATTTGAATACGAGATTGACGGCGTTAAAAAAACTACGGTTTTTGAGCGTAATGACAGTATTGAAATTGAAACTTTTGAGGGAAAAACGGATACTTCCACAATTCGTTGGGTGAATGATTGCGAATATATTTTGCAGAAAAAACACCCGAAAAACAAGGCTGAAGAGAAAGCTATTGACATGAAAATTTTGACAACTTCAAAAAATTCCTATACCTTTGAATTTGGAATGGTTGGTGTCGATTCTAAACAAAGAGGAACGGTTATTAAGATTTCAGAATAAAGAATTCAGATTGCAGATTTCAAAAAACTCATAATTTAAACCCATAATAAAAAATGGAAGTATTTTTAAACCCAGATGCCTGGATTGCCTTGTTGACATTGACTTTTCTAGAAATTGTTTTAGGTATCGACAACATCATTTTTATCTCTATCGCAACTGGAAAATTAGCTCCAGATGACCGCAAAAAAGCTACCAAAATAGGAATGTTTCTAGCTATGTTCATGCGAATCGCTCTTTTATTTGGAATTAATTTTTTAACCCAAATGAAGAAACCTTGGTTTACGATTGACTGGAGTTGGCTGCATGCTGGAGTTACAGGACAAAGTGTCATTTTATTGTTGGGAGGATTATTCTTGATTTATAAAAGTACCAATGAAATTCGTGAGAAAGTTGATGAGAAAGGTCATGAAGAAAAAGAATTGGGACGAGCTGCCGCAAAATCTTTTCAGAGTGTTATTCTGCAAATTATAATGATTGACTTGGTTTTCTCATTTGATAGTATTCTAACTGCTGTGGGAATGACAAATGGTGTTGAAGGAGCATTAATGATTATGATTACGGCCGTGGTGATATCGGTTTTGATTATGATGCAATTTGCAGTTCCTGTTGGAAATTTTGTAAACAAACATCCATCGATACAAATTTTAGGATTGTCCTTTTTGATTTTGATAGGATTCATGCTATTGACTGAAAGTGCACATTTGGCCAATGCTCTTATTTTTGGCAGTCATGTGACTCCAGTACCAAAAGGGTATTTGTACTTTGC